>JBKJKD010000144.1:0-67097 GCA_046597635.1 Ferruginibacter sp.
ATTGAAATAATAATAGGATGGGCGAAGTGATGTGAAACTGCCAAGCAGAGCACAGCCAAAAAGGAGCAGCATCACCAAGGCCATGCTGGCAAAGAAGCCGGGGCCATCGCTTCCGAAGCCGAGTTCGTACCTAAAGATTTTAAGGAGAGCTGCACCCAGGCCATACGGGATGGTGAACAACAACTGCAAGAACAACAATGCCTGAAATTTCATTTGCCAACTTACCCTGGCCCGGTTTAATATGGGCAGAAAAATAAACATGCCCACCAGTACCGGAACGCTTCCCGCCAGGGCAGCAAAGAAAGCGGCGGGTAGCACCAGGGGAGTAAAACTTTGCTCTTGGAACATCACATACATAAATACACTAATTGCAAATGCTAAGGCAGTAAATGTCCAGATTCGGATGGCCACAGATGCGGTAGTATATTTTTTATTCATTTTAAAAAGCACTTTGTTTTTCAAAGTATATATACAAAAAAAATTATTTTGTAGCGTTGATCATTTTCTCCAAGGCATCTATATGCGCCCTAAAAGCTTTGTCGCCAGGTTTTGTAATGCTGTAAGTCGTATTGGTTTTTCGGCCAATAAAACCCTTCTCTACTTTTAAGAATTTATTTTCTTCCAAGGCTTTCAAGTGGCTGGCGAGATTACCATCTGTGATCTGCAACAGTTCTTTCAGATCATTAAAATTCACAGCATCATTCACCATCAGAGCGCTCATGATGCCCAGCCTCACACGGCTGTCAAAAAGTTTATTTAGATTATCGATCGGGTTCACGTGGTTCGTTTTATCAGGCTTCTTTCCGTTCGTATTTGAGGTACATATAACTGCCGTATGCAATGTGCAACAGGCCAAACCCTACTGCCCAAAAGTAAAGCCCATAGCCTACGAAACAAAGACTGATGAGGCCTAGTAAAATTTCGCTGTAACCCAGGTATCTTATTTCAGCAAGTGTGTATTTGCTTGCATTGATCAAAGCAAGGCCATAAAATAAAAGGCAACCCGGCGCCACAAGTCCGAATGTGCCATACTGCACGAGCGCTGCCAAAAAAGCACCACCTACCAGCAAGGGCACACTTACATTCCACATCAGCCGCTTGGCCGCTTGGCCCCATATAGGAATTCCCTCCCGGCTGCTTTTAAGGTATGTAAATATGAAAGCACTCACCAGTGCAGCCAGAAAGGTGGCGAGGGCAATCCAAAATAGCCAATGGTTCAATAAAACTGCATAGCCTGACTGAGGGGCCCCACTAGTATCTACATAAAGATTTTTGTACCCAAACACATAGGGATACGCCAGCCACGAACCCACCAGTGCACAGATACCCGCACTCACACCACTTAAACCACTCAAGCTGATGAAGCGGCTGCTCCGCTCCATCATTCTTTTTATGTCGTGAATTGCTTCGAGAGAATGCTGTTGATCATCCATAAAAAAGTACTTTGAGAAACAAAGTAAAGAAGATTATTCCAACAAATCAAATAATAATCTTTGCCGCGGTTAAAAATCATTTGCAACTTAAAACCAAATGATTTGTTCTAAATTGAACTTTCTAAAATTGTTGCAGCCACATCTTTTATAATTGATACAAAGAAACTTGCCCTTGCTATGAAAAGTATTTTTCCCTTGCTGGTATTGCTATTGCTACTACACACAACGCAGGCACAAACAAAAATTGAACCTACCAGCATAGATATTGTAAGGGACTCTTTTGGGGTACCACACATTTTTGCCAAAACGGATGCGGCTGTGGCTTACGGCCTTGCATATGCTCATGCAGAAGACGATTTTAAAACCATTCAGCTGGGGTTTCTGTCTGGCAAGTCTATGCTTGGGCGTTATAAAGGAAAAGCCGGCGCACAAATAGATTACATCGCCTACCTGTTGCGGTGCCAGCAAACGGTTAGAGAAAAATATGAAAGCGATATTTCGGCAGATTATAAAAAAGTGCTGGAAGGATATTGCCAGGGCTTTAACGCCTATGCCAAAGCACACCCCAGGGAAGTATTGGTAAAAGAATTGCTTCCGCTCAAGCCGCAGGATATGCTGGCTTATTCCATTTTACAACTGGCTATTTCGTCCGGTGCCGATAAAGCCCTGGCACAAATCTACAACGGCAGCGTAGCCAGCCTTAGCAATTTGAATAGTGGCGGCAGCAACGCTTATGCCTTTAATTCTAACAAAACCAGTGACGGCAATACTTACCTCAACATCAATGCGCATCAACCTTTGGATGGCCCGGTGAGCTGGTACGAAGCACACTTATGCAGCGAAGAGGGTTGGAATATAACCGGAGCCTTATTTGCGTGCACGCCCTCTATTTTATTGGGGAACAATGAATATCTGGGCTGGGCCCACACGGTAAACTATCCCGACAAACTGGATGTGTACCAGCTGGAGATGAACCCTGCCAATAAAACCGCCTACAAATTTGATAATGAATGGACGAACCTGGAAGAAACCACAGCAAGGCTTAAGGTTAAAGTAAGTGGGATAAACGTAACGGTTAAACGAAAATTATACTGGAGCAAATATGGTCCTACCATCATAACCGACAAAGGAACTTTTGCTATAAGAACTGCGGCTCTTTTTGAGATAAGGGCCTTGGAAGAATGGTACCGCATGAACAAGGCTACCAACTTTAGCAGCTTTTACAAGGCCTTACAAATGGAAGCCTTGCCGGGCTACAATGTTATGTATGCCGATAAGTTTGACACCATCTTTTACATGAGCAACGGAAAAATTCCTTTTAGAAATAAGGCCTACAACTGGCGGGGAACTTTACCGGGCAACACCTCTAAAACTTTGTGGACTACCTATCACCCCACAGCAGATTTGCCACAATACGTAAATCCTGCCGCTGGCTATTTATTCAACAGCAACCACTCCCCTTTCAATGCAACGGCCAAAGAAAACAACCTAATAGCAAAATCTTTTGATGCAACCATGGGCTACGAAACCTGGGAAAATAATCGCAGCAACCGTTTTATGGATTTGATTAAACCCATGAGCAAAATAAGCTATGATGATTTTAAAAGAATAAAGTTTGACCGGCAACTGCCGCAACAACTGGCCTACATTGGTACAAACGTAGATACCCTGTTTATGCTGAATGAAAAGGACCACCCAGCCATCGCAGATCTGATTGTTACGCTTAAAAAATGGGATCGACTGGCAACTGTGCAAAGTGAAGGTGCTGCAGCGTTCGGTATTTTATATTACTACATATCTGATAAAATTAACCAGGGCGAAAAAGGATATAGCAATCTTACCAAAGAAAAAACGATAGAAGCTATTACTTACACAAAAAGCTATTTGCTTTCCAACTTCGGAAAAACAACTGTTACACTGGGGGAGTATCAAAAACTGGTGAAGGGCAACAAAGCAATTGGATTGCCCGGCCTGCCAGACGTAATTGCCAGCATGGAAAGTGAACCTTATAAAAAGGGAATGGTGAAAGGCAGGCAGGGAGAGAGTTTCGTTCAACTGGTGAATTTTACCAAAGAGGGTCCTAAAATAGAGACGATCCATAGTTATGGCGCCAGTAAAAAATTAGGGAAGCCACATGTGGACGATCAGATGGAAATGTTTGTGGCAGATAAACTTAAACCAATGACGCTTGACAAAGCAACTGTTTATAAAAATGCGGAAAGAGTTTACCATCCGAAGTAAAGCTACCATTACTCATTGCTTGCCGCGGCTACTTTTGCAAATGCAACCAGTTGCCAGTAAGGTGGCTGATATTGGTTTTGTATCATAAAGCCATCAACCAATATTTGTGTCTCCGCTTTTACTTTTTTGTTCATCGCAACAAAGGATTCATTCTTTAGCGCTTGGGTGGCGCTCATCCCCTCAGGAATCAAACCTGGTTTACCAAACAGGTTCTTTATCATACAATATCCTTTAATTACTCTCGCAAGAGGAAGCTGCCAAATATTATATCCAATTTTTTTTCCGTCATCGGCTTGCTCCAGGAGTGCATCCATCACGGCATTATCAATATGATCTTTAAATAAAGTTGCAGGGTCCCGCCATTCTGCTACTACAGAGAGTTGTGGATCGTACTCCAGATCGGAGGGCATTTGTGTTACAAAATTTTCTACGCCAAAATCATGCAGCCAGTTTACAACGCCCTGCGAAGAGATCGTAGAAAGCGATGGCCACAGTTGTACCCCTTTTTGTTTGTAGGCATAGGAAGCTACCTCTGAACAAAACATAGCAGAGGAATCGAAAAAATTCATTTTAAAATCATAAGGAATATGCCGGGCAAAAGATTCGTCATATATTTTCCTGGCAGCTTTTTGCGGAAGCATGGGATCAGATAGCATAGCAGCAAGATCGGCTCTTGGCCTCATCACCATAAAACGTAATTTTTTATCTTTCTCATATTGTTGAACAGTGGCGACAGCCACCCCCCGTTCTATGTGTGATTCAATCAAAAAAGGAGTATTTGTTTTTTCATCCACATAACATAAAGCCACGTGAGAATAATTGCCGGGATAATCATTTCCCCTTGAAATTAAAGCAGAAACTTCTGCACCGCCACGGGACACCAGGAGGTCGCCACTGTGCACCTTTAGACCAAATATAAAAGCGGATGGAGTGCCGGACTTCTCATCTTTAACCAACATTGCGGGTGGAAATTCGGCTCCATTAGTTTGAAGCAGTACTTCTTCTATAGCAGCCCTCATGCCGTATAACATGCTGTACAAGGTGTTGCGTGCAAGTGGGTCCTGCAAGTTCCAATGCTGAGACTGCAGCTTGATATAATTACGCATCTGGTTGTAATAATTGATATACCAAACAAGTTCGCCAGGCTTTACGGCAATAAGCGGTGCAAGGGAAAAGAAAGTATGTTGGAGCGTAGCAAAATTGGTATCGCCTGCGGCAATTTGTTGTTGCTCAATGAGCACAAACTGCGCTGTAGCTTTTGCTTTTAAAACAGCAATGCTACTGTCTAACTGATAAGCCGGCAACTGTTTGCTTTTACGAAAATCGTTTTCTAATTGCTCCCAGAGCTTATCACTGTTCCATGCGAATGGTCTTGCATTTGCCTCAACCAAAGTTTCCCTTTTTTGAGCGTCTGGGATCATCAAAAGCAGGTACAACAAGAACGCTAAACTGAGGACTTTTATAATTTGTATTTTGAATTTTTTCATTGCTGCTGAACCGTCTCTAATTTTTTATTTGCCCATCTAATACCCCAGTAATTATATTGCAGGCTGCCAAAATATCTTCATCCCGTATATTGAGAGGCGGCACAATTCTTAAGGCTTGGGCGGCAAAGAGAAACCAATCGGTAAATACACCCTTTTCTATGCAAGCATCAATGATGGCTTTGTTGGTTTCGTAACTATCAAACTCTACTGCCATCATGAGACCGACACTGTTGATGTTCTTAATTTTCGGATGCGCAAGATGCGCCCGGAATAAAGCTTCTTTTCTTTTCACATCTTTTATCAAATCATCGTTTAGTAATACATTGAATGCTGCCAAGCCTGCGGCGCAGCTCACCGGGTGGCCACCAAAAGTATTGATATGACCCAGCACAGGATTATAGGAAAGCGTATCCATTAATTTTTTATCGGCTATAAAAGCTCCAAGGGGCATACCGCCGCCAAGCGCTTTACCCAGTAAAAGAATATCGGGTACCACATCAAATTGTTCAAAGGCCCAGAGGCTGCCATTGCGGCCAAAGCCACATTGAATTTCATCGAGCACCAGCAAAGCGCCCACATCTGTGCAGCGCTGGCGAAGCGCTTTGAGCCAGCCGTTTTGTGGAGGCAACACGCCGGCTTCGGCTTGAATAGTTTCTGCAACCACACATGCTGTGCGACAGCTTATTTGTTGGAGCTGCTCTACATTGTTATAATCTAATTGCAGAATATCCGGCAGCAAAGGCCGGAAAGCCTGCTGCCAATACTCACTGCCCATAATGCTAAGTGCGCCTTGTGTGCTGCCATGATAAGAGTTTTTAAAAGAAATAATTTGTGTGCGGCCGGTTGACCGCTTGGCAAGTTTCATAGCGCCTTCTGTGGCTTCGCTACCACTGGCTGTATAAAAAACGGAGTGGAGTGAAGCTGGCAGATGGTCGGTGAGTTTTTTTGCGTACGCTACCTGTGGATTTTCTACCAGTTCGCCATACACCATGATGTGGAGGTAGGCATCTGCCTGGTTTTTGATGGCTTGTACCACAGCCGGGTGGCGGTGCCCTATATTGCAAACGCTGATGCCGCCAATAATATCAATGTATTCCTTTCCATCTGCATCCCACATTTTGCTGCCCTCTGCTTTTACAATATTGAGACATAAGGGAGCTTCAGAAGTTTGGCCTACATGATCTAAAAAAAGCTGGCGATTGTTCATTTGGGAATCTTATAATAATTAGTGCGAAATTAGCGGATAGTTTCACGCAAAGGAAAGAAGATCCGCAAAGTCGCAACTTAAACGGCAGCAAATTGGTACATGGAGTGGAAATAAGTTGCCAATAGGTATACGGTACAAGTGAGTGACACAACAATGTTGAGTAGTATTCCAAATGCTGGCTAAACAAAATTTTATAACTTTTTAACCAATCTTCTCCGAACAAGGTTCCCCATTCAGGGGGCGGAGGGGGCTATAATTATTATGAGTTTAATACTTCCGGTAAATGGTGTGCTGCCCCAAATGGGCGAAGATTGTTTTATTGCTCCCAATGCTACCATCGTGGGCGATGTGATCATGGGCGATCAATGCAGTGTATGGTTTAATGCGGTGATAAGGGGCGATGTGAACAGTGTAAGAATGGGAAACAAGGTGAATGTACAGGACGGTGCCGTTATCCATTGCACTTTTGAAAAAACAAAAGCCATTATTGGAAATAATGTGAGCATCGGACACAATGCAATCGTACATGGATGCGTTATATACGATAATGTGCTAATTGGTATGGGTTCTATTGTGATGGACAATGCCCAGATTGGTAGCAACAGTATCATAGCAGCAGGGGCTGTTGTGTTAGAGAACACGGTAGTAGAACCTGGATCTATTTACGCTGGTGTACCAGCCAAAAAAGTAAAAGACATTAGCCAGGAACTGATCAGTGGAGAAATAAACCGGATTGCCGAAAATTATTTGAAGTACAGTGGGTGGTTTAAATAGAGGGGTTAGAGAGTTTAGAGGTTTAGGGGTTTAGAGTTTAGAGTTTAAAAGTTTAGGGGGGTTTAGAAGTTTAGGGTTTAGAGGTTTAGGGAGTTTGGGTTGAATAAAAAGGGAACTTCACACTAATCAGTAACGATGTTTTTTATCTTTAAAATATGAAAAAAATTATCCTTTCTCTTTTTGTGCTTACGCTGCTGAGCAGCTGCTTTATATTTAAGAAGAAGGAAAAATATGGTTGTCCCGGCAGCCCGCAGCCCGGTCAGCTTACCAACGACCAAAAGATAGCGAGTGGCCAAAAGGTGAAAGAAACGAAATATAGAGGTGGCAAAAAAGGCTACTAGTTACAACAAATATCAAATACCCTGATTCCTTTTACCCATAAAAACCTACATCCATGTGTTACTCACTTAAAACGAAGTATGGCGGCACCGAAGCCGTTATAGACGACAATTGCGGCATTTCAAAATTTTATGCCATTGCTAATACTTTAGCCGATCACCTTCAAATTCAGTTTTTGAACCAGATAGATGATGCCGACACTCTGGACTGGGACTTTCGCTACAAAGACCAGTTTCTCACCTTACACTACAATATATTTAACGGTGTGAGCATTTACCCGCAAAAACAAAAAAGCCTGAAGAAGGAAAACAAAGCGGTAATGGAAGTGGCGCAGTTTTTAGAAAGCAAAGCGTATTAGGAGGTTTTGAAAGGTTCAAGAGGTTCAAGAGGTTTCAAAGGTTTAACGTTTAAGGTTTAAAGTTGTAGGCACTTCAAGATTCCATTCAGGACTGCGAAGATTTGACTTTTCACCTTTGACCTTTCACTTTGCACTTACGCCCTTTCACCTTTGACCAGCCCCCGTATCAATAACTCTTATCCTCAATCGTATCCCTGATGTTTAAATAACTCAGGTAACGCTCGTGATGAATCGTGCCTTCATTGACGGCATCTTTTACGGCGCAGCCGGGTTCTTCTATGTGGTTGCAGTCGTTGAACTGGCAATCGTTCATAACTGAACGCATTTCAGGGAAATAATGTGCGAGCTCCTCTTTGCTTACATCTACAATACCCATCTCCCTGATGCCCGGTGTGTCTATCACCTTACCGCCAAAGGGCAGGTCAAACATCTCTGCGAAAGTGGTAGTATGCATACCCTTCCCACTCCATCCACTCACTTCTTTTGTTCTTAATTTAAGTTCCGGAAAAATATAATTGATAAAGGTAGACTTGCCCACACCAGAGTGGCCACTAAGTAAAGTGATCTTGTCTTTTAGCACAGCCTGCACATCGTCTAACCCAGTATTCTTTTCTATGCTGATTAATTTTACGGTATAACCGATAGGCTCGTAAATACTTTTAACCAGTTCAAATTTTTCTTCTTCTTTTTTCTTGTAGAGGTCGGCTTTGTTAAATACGATGATGGCGGGCACCCGGTACGCCTCCGATATTACAAGGAAGCGATCTATAAAACCAAGCGATGTTTTAGGGTCCTTTAATGTGGCAAACAAAAGACTCTGATCCAGATTGGCCGCTACGATGTGATGCTGATTTCTGTTGTGGGGCGATGTGCGGTTGATGTAGTTACTGCGCTCATGCACGGTGGTAATGATGGTACTCTCCTCCTGGGTTTGATTTTCTATTTCTACCCAGTCACCCACAGCAATGGGGTTGGTAGAAGTGATGCCGCCAATTTTTAATTTGCCCACCATTCTTGCATTGTGTGTAATGCCATCCATGTCTTTTACCTGGTACCAACTGCCGGTAGATTTGTAAACAAGCGCCCTCATGGCTGCAAGATAACAAGATTATGACTCATAATTTTTAGGGGAACTTGCGCAGTACGAGGTAACGGAGCAAAACTTCGAGCAATAAAAAAAACAAAGCAGCTGCCACAAAGGGAAGAAATTTATCGTTGTAACGAATGGTGTTAATCACCTGCACTTTTGATTTTTCAAGGCCATCAATTTCTGTGTAAATGCCGTTGAGAGATTCATTGTCTTTTGCCCTGAAATATCTACCGCCGGTTTCTGTAGCAATCTCGGTGAGGAGTTTTTCATCTATAGAAACTTTGAAAGGTTGATTGACCACACCAGCAGGGGTATTCTCTGGTAAGTTGGCATAACCATCAGACCCAACACCAATAGTATATACCCTTACGGCAAAGGCTTTGGCAATTTCTTTGGCCGTTTTGGGATCTATGAGACCCCCGTTATTTTCTCCATCGGTAAGCAGTATCACTACTTTTGTTTTCGATTTGCTGTTGCGAATTCTATCTACACTGGTTGATAACCCGGAACCAATGGCAGTACCATCTTCCAACAAACCGTGCCGGATATTTTTAATGGCAGCTACCAATACAGTGCGGTCTGTAGTGAGTGGACATTGCGTAAAACTTTCACCAGAAAAGATAACAATACCAATTCTATCGGTTACCCGCCTGTTTACAAAATCGATGGCTACCTGTTTGGCAGCTTCGAGGCGGTTTGGTGTAAAATCTCTTGCGGTCATACTACCGCTCACATCAATACACAAAATAATATCTACGCCTTCACCTTCGGTTCGCTGGTCTTCGTTGCGCACCTGTGGCTTTGCCAAAGCGGTAATAATAAATGCAAGACAAAGCAAGCGGCAGGCAAATGGCAAATGCCTCAAAGCAGAGCGCCATGTTTGCAAACCAAAGGCACCCGTACCGGATACGATTACCGAAGCTGTGCGCTTTGTATTGGTCCTGATGTACCAAACAAGCAACAGCGGTAGCAGTATCATCAACCCAAAAAAGATGGGCTGGGTAAATTCAATGTTATGTAAGTAGTCAAATATCAATGATCACACAAATTTTAAAAGCTTGATTTTTTTTCTAAATGTTCTATCGCAGCCTTGATCTGTAATACAGATTGCTCTGTTTGCGACACAGGTGGATTATACTTTGCAAACTTTACAGCGTCGCCACAACGCAGCGCTTCTGCTGCACCAGACACCACCTGCGCATCCTTTGCCTGTTGCTGCAGTTGCAGCAATAAGTCGCCCGTGGTGATGCTCATCATGTTCCTGTTTGCTTTGCGACTATAATATTTTTTAAACACATCGCTCAGGGAGAGGTAGTACGTCTTTTGTGATGCTGCATCAGCGGGAAGTTCCTTTTGCATTTTTTGCAAAGCCTTCATGGCTTCATCATAAGCCGACTGTGCCGTGTTAAACAATGGCGGCGCTTTTTTCTTCCTGGTTTTAAAATAGCGGTAGACAAAGTAGGCCAATATCAACGCCAATATAATACCGGCTGCTATGTACATCCACTGCCGGTCTATCACAAATACTTCCATTACCGGCTTGATGTCCCGCAGTTGATCGGTGCTGTCGGCGGGTGAATACCCTACCCTAACAAGAAAGGAATCGCTTAAGAATTTTTGTGTAGCCTTGTTGGGAAAAGAAATACTAACAGGAAACGAAGGAATCTTCCAAACGCCAGAATCGAAGCTAGTAAACACGATGGATTGCCTCAAAGTGTACACACCAGTGGCGTCTGTGGTATCATATTTATTTTGATCTATAATTTCAAAATGAGGAACCGAGTCGGGGATGTCAATATCAATTCTGTAAGATGAGTTAGCCAGGTTGATTTTTATCTCAAACTTCACCTGCTCGCCAATTAAGATGTCGTTGGTATTGATAGCTGTTCTTACAGCCTGGGCAGACAACTGCTGTCCCCCGGCAAACAAGAAAAACAACAATAAAAAACTATGATATAGAGTATACTTCGCAGTCATTAGAATAGAACAGGCCTTTTAGGTTCTTCTTAAAAAAAACAATTGTAAAATTTTCACATAATCTTCGTCAGTGCGTATATGTAATAATTCTGCACCTGCTTTTCTAAAATATCTTTTTACCAGTTCTGTTTGGTTTAGAAAATGCTGCTGGTAGTTTTGCCGCACCATGGCACTTCCTGTATCTACCCATTGAGTGCGCCCGGTCTCCGCATCCTGCATTTGCAAAAGCCCTACTTCAGGCAATTGCATATCCATCTTATCGTAAACTTTTAACCCTATTACATCGTGACGTTTGCCAATAACTTTTAAATCATTTTCGTAGCCGGTGTCCAGGAAATCGCTCAGTAAAAAAGCGATGCTCTTTTGCCTGGTGGTATTGTTGAAGTAGCGGATAGCCTCATCAATATTGGTACCCTGTGCCTGCGGTTCTACGGTGAGCAGTTCCCGCACAATGTACAATCCATGCTGGCGTCCTTTTTTTGGCGGAATATATTTTTCAATCTTATTGCTGAAAAATATGACTCCCACTTTATCGTTGTTGTTTATGGCGCTAAAGGCAAGAATGGCTGCCATTTCTATAATCAAATCTTTTTTTCGTTTGCCGGTTGTGCCAAACAAGTTACTGTTACTGGTATCTATCAACAGCATCATTACCAGCTCCCGCTCTTCTTCAAATACTTTAGAAAATGGATGAGCGTAGCGTGCACTCACATTCCAATCTATGAACCGCACATCATCGCCAGCGCTGTATTCCTTCACCTCTCTAAAGCTCATACCTTTGCCCTTAAAAGCAGAGTGATACTCGCCTGTAAAAAGCTGGGTGGTAATCTTCTTGCTTTTTATTTCAAGTTCTTTTACCTTTTTTAGTATGTCGGCGGTGGTTAGCATGAAGAAAGGTTGTCAGATGTTAGTTGTTAGATGACGGGAGTTAGGTATCAGGTGTTAGATGTTAGGTTTTAAGAATTAGGTGTTTTGTATTAAGGGTTACATGTTAGGTGATAAGTTCGAAATATTGGTGCCTATTTTAAATTGCCTTTTTCGTAATAAGAAATGAGTCCATTTAAAATTTTAAGACACTCCTCAGTCATTTCATTTAGTTTGTCAAATTTTTCCTTTGACAAAATTTCCACCATTGCAGCTATATTCAGCAAAGTTTCTACTTCGTATAAAGAACCCCTTGCAATGTGTAAGAACTGAATGGTATCCTTTTTATAATTTCTTCCCACGCCCTCCGCAATATTACTCGGCACGGAAGCAACTGCACGTTTTGTTTGAGATGTGAGAGCGAACAACTCATCTTTTGGAAAACTCTTCGTTAGCTCTTAAACTTCCCGAACCAACTGCATTGATTTTTTCCATGCCTCCAAATCTTTATATCCAGCCATAGAAAACTTTTTTAGAAAGATCTCAAATGTCGAGATGCTAACATCTAACATCTGACAACTAAAATCTACCTTCTCCCCTACGGCACATTTACCGTTCTCAAAATCTCGTCTATAATTTCAAGCACATTTACATTTTCTGCTTCGGCTTCGTAAGTAAGACCTATACGATGACGCATCACATCTTTGCAAATGCTCCTTACATCTTCCGGAATAACATAGCCTCTTTTATTGAGAAATGCATAGGCTTTAGCAGCCAATGCCAGGTTGATACTTGCTCTTGGAGATCCCCCAAAACCGATCAGGGGTTTTAGTTTAGACAGATTATAATTTTCCGGAAAGCGGGTAGCAAACACAATGTCCAGAATATAATTCTCTACCTTCTCATCAATGTACACTTGCCGCACCAATTCTTTTGCGGTTAATATTTCTGTAGTAGATGCAACAGGATAAATAATAGGAGCGACTAAGCCCAGCGTATTTTGCCGGATGATCATTTGCTCTTCAGATTTTGTGGGATAGGTTACCACTACTTTAAGCATAAAGCGATCTACCTGTGCTTCAGGCAGAGGATAAGTACCTTCCTGCTCAATAGGGTTTTGCGTAGCCAGTACGAGGAAGGGCTCTTGCAATTTATAACTGGTATCGCCAATAGTTACCTGCCGTTCCTGCATGGCTTCCAGCAAGGCACTTTGCACTTTGGCAGGTGCCCGGTTAATTTCATCCGCCAAAATAAAATTGGAAAAAATCGGGCCTTTACGAACAAAGAATTCGTTTTTGGATTGGTTGTAAATCATCGTACCTACCACATCTGCCGGAAGCAGATCTGGGGTAAACTGGATGCGGCTAAAATCCGCATGAATAGACTGAGCCAGCGATTTTATAGCCAGTGTTTTTGCCAGCCCGGGAACGCCCTCTAACAAAATATGACCGTTGCTTAACAGTCCAATCATGAGGCGTTCTATCATTGTTTGCTGGCCGACGATCACTTTGCTGAGCTCATCGTTTATTCTGGTAACAAACCCTGCTGCATGACTGATCTTTTCATTCAGGAGGCGAATGTCTTCTGCTGTTTGTAGCATATTTTATAGGATAAATTTAGTGTTGCAAATTACGAAGTGAAAGTAAACAAAAATACTGCCACGTTGGGTATGGGCCAAATTGTATGTTAATTTCCCTCGTGCCAACAGCTTTTTATTTCCTCGCCAATGTTTGTCTAGCCAATATTCAAATATGGCTGGCTTCCCCATTCGCATTAACCAGTGACGATTGACCAATGACCGATAAGAGGCTAACTTAAGTACTTGCCCACAATTGGAACCCGGCGGCCTACGCCAAAAGCCTTTGGAGAAATACGAATGATGGGGCAAAACTGGTTGCGCTTGTATTCATTTATATTCACCATTTTTAATACACGATCCACCAGGGCGTTGTCAAAACCTGCAGCTTTTATTTCTTCCGGGCCTTTGCTAAACTCTATATATTGATACAATAATTTATCCAGCACCTCATAATCGGGTAGGCTATCGGAATCTTTCTGACCGGGCCGTAGTTCTGCGCTGGGTGGTTTGGTGAGAATGTGCAAGGGAATAATTTCTTCGTGGCTATTAATATATTTAGCCAATTCAAACACCTGTAGTTTATAGCAATCTCCCAATACTGATAAGCCCCCTGCCATGTCTCCGTACAATGTACCATAGCCCGTTGCCAGTTCACTTTTATTAGAGGTATTCAACAGAATGAAACCAAATTTATTTGCTATGGCCATTAATAAATTTCCCCTGGTGCGGCTTTGAAGATTCTCTTCTGCCACACTAAAGGGAAGATCAGCAAAGAGGGGTTTTAGTTCTTTTAAAAAGCTGTCGTAAATATTGGCAATAGGAATGACGTGGTAGGGGTTACCCAAATTTTTACTCAATGCTTCTGCATCGCTTACAGAGTGGCCTGTAGAATATTCGGAGGGCATCAAAACAGCTGTTACATTTTCTTTGCCTAGAGCTTCGCATGCGAGCGCCAAAGTAACTGCACTGTCTATACCACCGCTGCTTCCAATAATCGCTTTGGTAAAACCCATTTTAGAAAAATAATCTTTTATACCCAGGACGAGCGCTTCATACACCTGTGCAATATGTAAGGCAGGTTCGAGGCCAGCTGGGTTAAGTTCTGCATCGGGCAGCTGGCTCGCTGGTTCAAGCACCGGCCCTTCAATAGAGCCATTGTTGTTTAAAATAAATGCCTGGCTCTCCTCTTTGAAACTGGCAAGCTTACCACATAGGTTGGCATCTCTATCAAACACCAATGAAGTACCATCAAAAACAATTTCTGTTTGGCTGCCTACTCCGTTGCAATAAAACATGGGTATACCGTACTTCAACACATTTGCTTTTACGGTTGCGAGCCTGTCTGCACCATGCGTATAATCAAAGGGTGAAGCAGAAATATTGATCATCAAATCTGGCTGATCTCCCATTAAAATATCCATTGGGCAGTATTTATACAAAGGGTTGCTGCCAAGGTTCCAGATATCTTCGCAAATAGTGATCGCTATTTTTTTACCTTTAAATTCTACGAGGTTCCAATCATGGGCAGGTTCAAAATAACGATCTTCATCAAACACATCGTAGGTGGGTAAACATGTTTTATGAATCACCTGTTTTATTTCCTGGTCTTCTAAAAAATAAGCAGCGTTGAAAAGATCTTTTCCCTCCAGTGCCTCATTGCGGTGCGGCCCACCTACGAGCACAGCAATTCCATCTGCGTGTTTTTTAATAATATCGATCGAGTGATAACATTGATCGATAAAATTTTTGAAATATAAAAAATCCCGGGGCGGATACCCGCAAACACTGAGTTCACTAAAAACTACCAGGTCTGCAGACTGTGCCTTTGCTTCTAAAATCGCATCTATTATTTTTTGTGTATTGATTTCAAAGTTGCCAATATGATAATTCTGTTGGGCCAAAAATATTTTCATAAACCAATTTACTTAATGAGCTTAACTGTAAGTTTGTGTGCAAATAGTAAAGTTAAATCTTTCAAAAGCATTAACGTATGAGATTTTTATGGATAGCGGCAGTTTTGATTTTGATTGGCAGCGGGTGTAACGACAACGATACGCCGGATGTGTCTGCAATAAAAATAAGCCTCAGTACACAGCGTTTTGAGCAGGATTTTTTTAGTATGGATAGTGCACGCTCTAAAGAATCATTTGAAAAATTGATGATGAAATATCCTGGCTTTGGCGAAAATTTTATTACGACCATTTTAAATACAGATCCTAAATGGCCGGCAGATACAGCGCTCAATTACCTTAAAAGTTTCATTGCAGCGTATCGCCCTGTGTACGATACTTCACAAAAGGTATTTGATGATTTTGCTCCTTACGAAAAGGAGGTTCAAAAAAGCCTGCAGTACCTAAAGCATTATTTTCCGCAATACCCTGCACCAAAAAAAATAATTACTTACATCGGACCAATGGATGGCTATGGTGATATTTTAGATGTGGATGCTTTTATCGTTGGCCTGCACCAACACCTGGGCAGCAATTATTCTATGTATAAATCTGCATTGGTAAGAGAAACCTATCCCGATTATATTAGTAGCCGCTTTAAACCCGACTACATAGCTGTGAATTGTATGAAAAATGTTGTGTTGGATATGTACCCTGAAAAACTGGAAGATAAAACCCTGGTAGTGCAAATGGTTGAAAAAGGAAAGCGTTTGTACCTTCTTCAAAAATTAGTTCCTTTTGCAAAAGACTACCAATTGATTGGTTATACAGAAAAGCAATTGAAGGAAAGCAAAGCAAGGGAAGCTGCTATTTGGGATATCTTTGTACAAAACGGATTACTACAATCTATAGACAACAGCGTTATCAAAAATTACATAGGTGAAAGTCCTAAAACAACGGAGCTTGGCGAAGCAGCCCCAGGCAACATTGGTGCCTTTGCCGGCTGGCAAATAGTACAAAAATTTATGAACAAGTTTCCGGAAACCAGTTTACAGCAGTTGATGAGCACCGATGCAGAAACGCTTTTTTCCCAGGCCAAGTACAAACCTTAGCCTATGCTGCTGCCTTTGTTTGAGTCTGCGCTTCTAAAAATGCTGCTGAGGGTTGTTTGCCTAATTGCCTCATTACTCTAAAGTGAGAGCCGATGGCCTCGCTCATAGTATCGTAATAATTGTAAGGAACATTAAACTCCCTGCATTTTTCCTTTACTATTTTGCTTATGGCCGGATAATGTACATGACTAACCTTTGGAAACAGATGGTGCTCTACCTGGTAGTTTAGTCCGCCTACAAACCAGGAAATTACCTTATTGCTCATGGCAAAGTTTGAAGTAGTTTTTAACTGATGCACTGCCCATGCTGTTTCAATATGTTTGGTGGTATCTAAAGGAATGTGTTCGAACTCTGTATTTTCTAACACGTGTGCCAATTGAAACACAAGTGATAAGGTGAGCCCCATGGTAAGATTCATAGCCATAAAACCAGCTAACCAACCCCAAAAGCCCCATACATACATGGGAACAGCTATAAAAATAAAAGCATACCATAATTTGGTCAACCAAAATACCAGATGATTTTTGGGAGATAATTTCCAGGCCTCAGTAGTGTAGATTTTCCTGGTAAAATATTTAGTGAAATCCATGAACAAAATCCAGAAGATGGATGACATAGCATAAGCAGGCAAAAGATACAAATGTTGCACCTTATGTGCAGGAACCCATTTTTGCGTTTCGCATTGGCGAATAATCGGGCTTTTGGCAATGTCATCGTCGATGCCATCTACGTTAGTGTAAGTATGATGGATGATATTGTGCTTCTGCTTCCAAAAGTATGCACTTGCACCAAGAGCGTTGGCAGAAAGACCTAAAACTTCGTTGAGAGTAGTGTTGTTGCTGTAGCTGCCATGGTTGGCATCGTGCATCACACTAAAACCAATACTTGCAGCAAGAAAACCGAACAAACTGGCAAGCAATAGAGCAGGAAATACCCCAATAGAAACAAACATAGCTAAGTAATACACAATTACGGCCGATGAAAGCAGTACAATTGTTTTGGTAAACAATCGCCAGTCGCCGGTTTTTTCAATGTTGTTGCTGGTAAAATATTGATCAACGCTGGTTTTCAAACTTTGAAAAAATGCGTTGTCTTTGTTGTTAAAGATTATTTTAGACATGTAGATAATATATATGCGTATTTAATTTTATTGTTAAATTCCGAGAACGTGGCAATATAAGTATTTTATGTTTACGGGCAGATGATTGTAGACCGCAACAGCTTAAAATAACAGAAAAGGCTGTTAATTGAGCTTAAAAGGCACCTGCATTTCAAAGGCGGGAATAGTCACCCTGAAGGTCTGCAGCGAGTCAAGATTTTCCATCAGGTAAGTGCCGTGCATTCTTCCAAACTCTGTCTTAAGATTACAACCACTCATATACTGGTATTGTTCGCCGGTCAAAATCTGTGGCTGTTCCCCTACTACGCCTTCACCCTCCACCTCTTTCATACTTCCGTCGCTGTCAAAAATATGCCAATGGCGGCTCAGCAACTTTATAGTGAAGTCATTGCTGTTTTCAATAGTAATTCTGTAAGCAAACATAAACTCGTTATTCAACGGATTGCTGAACTCTGGTTGATAAAACGATTCTACGCTTATCTTAACGCCACCGGAAATTTTACTAGTCATGTGTTTAAATTTACTCCAGGTTACCAAATATAACGACGGGCATTTTTGAGGCATCTACCTTTTTTGCGTGAGTTTGTATTCATTTTTCAACAACCAACCCAGCACTTTCTCCCGGTTATCTCCCTGCACAATTATTTCTCCCTCTTTTACAGAACCACCTGTTCCGCAAAATGCTTTTAATTTTTTTCCCAGTGCTTCTGCATCAGCGGCTGTGCCTTCAAAGCCGGCCACCAGCGTCACAGCTTTGCCCGCCCTGTGTTTAGTATCCAGCCTCACTTTCAGGCGTTGCTGCGAAGGGGGCAAAGTTTCCTGCACATTCTCCTGATCTTCTTCTCTTTTAAAAGAAGGATCAGTAGAGTATACTAGAGCGCTGCCTGGTGTCAGTTTATTCTTTGCCATATCTAAGAAAGAGTTACCGCTTTTAAACTTAGATCCAAACTTACCGCTTGGTGAATTACGGCGCCGCTTGAAATAAAGTCAACCCCAGTTGCTGCATATGCTTCAAGGTTCTCTAGGTTAATACCGCCGCTGGCTTCTGTTTGGTATTTACCTTTTATAATTTTTAGCGCTTCAATGATTAGCTCGGGCGAAAAATTATCCAGCATAATACTGTTTACCTTACCCGTTTCCATTACTTTTTCTACGTCTGACAGCGAACGGGTTTCTACTTCTATTTTCAAACCTGGTTTTTTCGTCTGCACATATTGCCATGCTTTTTCTATAGCCTCTTTTATCCCTCCGCAGTAATCAATATGATTGTCTTTCAGCATAATCATATCGTACAAACCTATACGATGATTAACTCCACCACCAATTCGCACAGCCTCCTTTTCTAACACCCTGAAATTAGGAGTTGTTTTGCGGGTATCTAATAAACGTGTATTATAACCTTTTAGTTTGTTCACATAAGTATTGGTGAGTGTGGCTATGCCGCTCATTCGCTGCATGCAGTTCAGTACAAGGCGTTCACATTGCAAAATCGTATGCACTTTGGCACTTACTTCAAAGGCTTGTTCACCAAAAGACATAGCTTCCCCATCTTTTTTTTGGGGTGTAAAAATTGCATCTTGCTCCATGTAATGAAAAATACTTCTGGCCACATCTATGCCTGCGAGAATGCCTCCTTGCTTAATTTTTAATATGGCTTTACCTCTTGTGTCAGGCCCGACAGTAGAAAGCGTAGAGTGGTCTCCATCGCCAATATCTTCTGCCAGTGCATTTTTAATAAGAAAAATGATCTGTTCATCCTTGGTCATGAAGGCAAAGCTAAGTAAGGAAATTCGTTTTGTGATATTAAAAAAGCCCCGTTTGGAGCTTTTTATATCAGTATAAATTGTTATTCATTTTCGAGCCGTATTTCCTGCAGAAACTGCTTATCCCCTCTTTGTTTCATAAAAATAGTGGTGCGAAATGTGCCGTTTTTTGTAATTAATTTGCCAATGCAATATTGAGACCCAGCATTATCACCCTTGTGAATTACCTGGAAACTTTTAACTGGATTTGTCACCAAAAAATCTCTCAAAATAACTTCCGCCTGGCTCTTGCTATAACTGTTTCCTTTTTGCGGTAGGGTGATGTCTACCGTATTGTCAAAATATCGGGAAACCTGCCCTGCATTGCTTGCCTGCAGGGCATTTATCACTTCCTGGATGCCTGTTTGTGCTGAGGAAGAGAGTGTGAGTAAACCGGCGCATATCAGTGTAAAAAATGCTTTCATATTAGTTCAAGTTTATTAATGCCTATTTGTCTAAAAACGTGCCAACAAAGCATCCTATTGCCCATTTAAGATTTATTTACAACGCAACAATATAGCTATTCGCAAGCTACACTTCAAATAAGTAGCTTTACAGCATGGAAAATAAGAAAACAATGCTAGTAATCATGGACGGGTGGGGTTTAGGCAAAATTAAAAGCAGTGATGCTATTCAACATGCAAATGTTCCTTTTGTGACATCCTTGTACTCCAAATATCCAAATTCTACGCTAAAAACCTGTGGTTTAGATGTAGGTCTACCGGAGGGCCAGATGGGAAACAGTGAAGTGGGTCACCTGAACCTGGGTGCTGGCAGGGTTGTTTACCAGGAGCTGGAAAGAATCAATGTTGCTATCAGGGATAAATCTTTTTTTGAAAATACCACGCTACTTCAGTCTATCTCGTACTGTAAGGAGCACAATAAACCATTGCACCTCCTGGGCCTCGTAAGCAACGGCGGGGTTCATTCTCACATCAACCATGTAAAAGCAATAGCCGATCTATGCCTGGCGCACCAGTTTACGAATCTGCTCATACATGCTTTTACTGATGGAAGGGATACGGATCCAAAAAGTGGCGTTCGATTTATAGAAGAACTTCAGCAGTATTTAGAAACATCTACCGGCAAAATAGCCAGCATTACCGGCCGGTATTATGCCATGGATAGAGACAAAAGATGGGAAAGAATTAGTTTGGCCTACGAGGCTTTGGTGCATGCAAAAGGTGAAAAATCGGAGGACCTTATTGCTTCCATGCTGGCATCTTACGACAAAAATAAAACAGATGAATTTCTGCTTCCCATCATTAATGCAAACCTTGCTGAAACCAAGATCCAGGATGGTGACGCCGTCATCAGTTTTAACTTTAGAACAGACAGATGCCGGGAAATTACAGAAGCACTTACGCAATTCGATTTTCCTGAACAAAATATGCACAAGCTTAACCTGCATTTTACCACCATGACATTGTACGATCATGCTTATGAAAATGTGAACGTTATATTTGAAAAAGACAACCTTGAAAATACTTTGGGAGAAGTGCTTTCAGCACACGGCAAAACCCAGTTGCGCATGGCTGAAACCGAAAAATATCCCCACGTAAGTTTCTTTTTTAGTGGTGGCAGAGAAGTACCTTTTGAGGGTGAGAAAAGAATTATGGTGCCGTCACCAAAAGTAGCCACCTACGATCTGCAGCCAGAAATGAGCGCTTATGAATTAACCACCATGGCCATTAACGAAATCAATGAGTCTACGCCAGATTTTATTTGTCTGAATTTTGCCAATGCCGATATGGTGGGTCACACAGGTATTTGGGAAGCGGTGATAAAAGCTGTAGAAACGGTAGACAGCTGTGTTGAAAAGTTGGTAGCCGCAGCACTTGAAAAAGACTATTGCATTTTCTTAACTGCCGATCATGGCAATGCCGATTACGAAATTAATGAAGACGGTTCACCCAATACTGCGCACACGCTAAATCTTGTGCCGCTATTTGTAATAGATAAAAACTGGAGGGGCACACTTAATGATGGAAAATTGGCTGATATTGCGCCCAGCATTTTACAAATGATGGACATTCCTGTTCCGGCAGCTATGACGGGTAACATACTTTTTTAAACGAAACAGAAAATGAAAATATTGAAACGAATAGGCATTGGTTTGATCGTGTTGTTATTACTGGCTCAGTTTTATCCAAGACCTGAAAGAAATAAAGCCAATACACCTGAGCCGAAACATATCCGCAGTGTTTACCCGATCCCTGGCGATGTGGAAGCATTGATGAAAAGCAGTTGTTATGATTGTCATAGCAATAATACTGTATACCCATGGTATTCAAATATTCAACCCGTTGCATGGTGGCTGGGCGATCATATTGAAGAGGGAAAAAAGGAGCTAAACTTTTCTGAGTTTGCCAACTATTCCCTGGCCCGTCAATACAGAAAATTAGAAGAGGTTATATCAGAAGTAAAGGAGGGTAAAATGCCCCTTGAATCGTACACCTTTATTCACAGAAATGCTAACTTTAGTGCAGCACAGCGACAAGTAATTACCTCCTGGGCGGAGAATATCCGAAGTGAAATGACGCAAAAATATCCTGCAGACAGTCTTATAAGAAAGAAAAAATAAATGCATCCTCTCTTGCAATGGCAAAGATTTTACGAACATATTTGTTGGGTTCATTGCTAGCTGTTGTTTCCCTAATGCCGGTGCTCGTTGCTATGTGGTATTGCACAAGCCAGGCCATCATTTACCATCAAATGGAAACGGCGCTTCAGAGGGAACACCTAGAAACCATCACCCTAAAAACAGCTGATATCACATGGGTAAAAGAAAGCAAAGAAATTCTTTTAGGTAATCAACTATTTGATGTAAAAACAATTGTTACCAACGGAAATGAAACAACACTCACAGGTTTATTTGATCATCAAGAAAAATTACTAAAAGAAAAAATCGGGAAACTTGAAGGCAATGGTATGCGGCACGAAAAGCGAGTAAAAGTTACCAGGCCACTGTTCTTCTTTAGCCCTGCCGCCGCCATACGTTTTGCAGGCTTAATATTGATGCCGAATAGAAATGCAAACTATTTATATTATAATGAGCTTTTCATACAACAAGATTATAGCCTGTTAATCGCTCCCCCGCCCCGATTTGCCTAACATTTACCGGGGTTAACCCCTTCTGTATCGATGTCTATTGGATATATCGGATACTTTTTATTTTAGACACAACCAAAGGCCTGGGCTGCAGCCGCATACCTACGCCGTAACAACAAACTGGCTATAAACAATTCGTTTATAACCCTAAACTCTAACGACCGTATAATGCCGATTAACGACATCTAAACAAACACGGATGTTTTTTAAGCTGTGTTCTATGTGGTCTATCTAAACATATAAACACGTGAAACATATTATACTACCTGTAGGTCTTCTGCTTGGTTCCCTTTTAGGAAAAGGACAGGATAAAAAACCTTTGCCAAAGGATACCGCCGCTGAGATCAGCCTAAATGAAATAACGGTTTCTGCCACGAGATTTAAAGAAAACAGTATTTTTTTACCGCAAAAAATCGTGTCCATAAATGCAGAAAGAATTGCAGCTTACAACCAGCAAACTACCGCAGAATTATTGAGCCAATCCGGCGAAGTACTTGTTCAAAAAAGCCAGCTTGGTGGTGGAAGTCCGGTTATACGTGGCTTTGAAGCCAATAAGATTTTAATAGTGGTGGATGGTGTAAGAATGAACAATGCTATTTTCCGTGGTGGTCATCTGCAAAATGTAATTACGGTTGATAATGCCATGCTAGCTAAAACGGAGATTCTATTTGGGCCCTCATCTGTTATCTACGGCAGTGATGCGCTGGGTGGCGTATTAAGCTTTTACACCAAAGACCCTTTGTTTAGTAGTGCCGCTGGCAAAACTTCTATTTCGGGTAATGCCTTTGTGCGCTATGCTTCTGCCTACAATGAAAAGACAGGCCACTTCGACCTTAATATTGGAGGTCAAAAGCTTGCTTCGCTAACAAGTGTAACTGTTTCAGATTTTGGTGACCTCGAGCAAGGTTCAAAGTATTACGATCAGTTTCCAAACTGGGGCAAACGTAATTTCTACGTGAAAAGAATCAACGGCATTGACTCCATGGTTGCCAACAGTAACCCAGACAAACAAGTTGAAACAGGGTATACGCAATATGATCTATTGCAGAAGCTCCTTTTCGAAACCGGAAGGCTTCAGCATACGCTAAATTTCCAATTCTCTACTAGTTCCGATATCAATCGGTACGATCGTTTGACTGATGTGAATGGGGCCGGAATCGCAAGGAGTGCGGAATGGTATTATGGCCCACAAAAAAGACTGCTTACTGCCTGGAATATCAGCCTTCCTTCCAGCAAATTTTATGATAAAGGACAAATAGTTACTGCCTATCAGGATGTGGAAGAAAGCCGCCATAACCGCAACTACCGGAGTACCAAACTAAATAACCGGGAGGAGCGGGTGAAGATCGGCAGTATGAATGCTGATTTCTTTAAAAAACTTGGCAAGGCCGAATGGAACTACGGCGCAGAAATTACCTACAACAAAGTAAAGTCAAATGCATATGCAGAAAATATAACTACTGGTGTGAGATCAGGGCTAGACACCCGATATCCCGATGGGGGCAGTAGCACACAATCATATGCTGCGTACACAACTGGCCTTTATAAATTTTCAAATCAGATCACTGTCAACGGAGGACTGCGTTATACCCACAACAGGCTAAATGCCAATTTTAAGGATAAAACGTTTTTTCCATTCCCATTTGACAATATTGAACAGGAATCAAATGCTGTTTCTGGCAATTTAGGAGTCGTTGCACTACCTGGCGAAGGTTGGAAGTTGTCCGCACTGGTTGGCACCGGCTTTCGTACCCCAAACATAGATGACATGAGTAAAGTTTTTGAAAGCGGCAACGGCACCTTGATTGTGCCAAACCCCAGCCTTAAACCCGAAAAGACTATCAGCTATGAACTGGGGGTTTCAAAAACTATAGCAAAAAAATTTAGTGCTGGTGCCACGGCCTGGTATAGTAAGCTTACCAACGCACTTACAACAGATTTTAGCACCTTAAACGGATCTCCCACCGTCGTTTACAACGGAACTTCAAGCAAGGTAGTCACCGTTGTAAACATGAAAAAAGCCTACTCCTGGGGCATAAGCGCCAACGTTAACGCTTCCATCAGCAACCAACTTAGTGTTAGTTCTCTCATCAATTACACCTATGGCAGAATAAAGGAAAGTCCGGAGAATTATCCTCTTGACCACGTTCCACCAACCTTTGGCAAAACAAGCATTACGGGTAATTTCGGAAATCTAAACCTTGAGTTGTTTGCATTATACCATGCTGCGAAAGACTCTGCCGATTTTAATCTAAGAGGAGAAGACAACCAGCAATACAGTGCCGATCCTGTACGGGGATACTATCCTGGCTGGGCTACTGCTAATTTCAGGGCTGGATACCGCATCAATAAATACGCAGCATTTCAGCTGGCAGTAGAAAACATTTTCGACAAATACTACCGTGTGTTTGCTTCTGGCCTTGGTGCACCCGGAAGAAATTTTGTGCTCACGATACGGGGAAATTTTTAAAGCATACCATTTACTTAAAACAAAAAACGCCTAATGTTAACATTTTAACATTCAGGCGTTTTTTGTTGCGGAGCAGCGTAAGATTCCATTAAATTGTCATAAATTGAAGGGTAATAAATTCACGAACTTATGACCGAGGAGCTAATGCTTGCGGGAAGTATTAAAAACAACGCAGCTGCGCAGGAAGAATTGTACAACCGATTCAGCCCTCGAATGCTGGGTGTTTGCTACCGGTTTGCAAAAAATCGGGAAGATGCGGAAGATATGTTGCAGGAGGGTTTTATAAAAGTATTTACCCAACTGCATCAGTACAGAAATGAAGGGGCATTAGAGGGGTGGATCAGGAGAATTGTGGTGCACACCTGCATTAACATTTTAAAAAAGAATAAGAAGTTTTCGGAGAGTGTTGATCTTATTCATGCAAAAGGCATACACATCAGAGAAGACATGATTCCCTCCATTATGCAAGCCAAACAGGTGGTGGAGTGCATCAGGATATTACCACTTGGTTATCGCACTGTTTTGAATTTATATGCTATCGAAGGATTTTCGCATAAGGAAATAGGTGCCTTGTTAGACATTGAAGAAAGCACCAGCCGGAGCCAGTATACCAGGGCAAAGGCGATGCTGGAAGAAATACTCGTTAAGAAAAATATCATTCATAAATCCCGAAAAAATAATTTCGGAACTGCCTCTTCAAGATAAACTGTTTGCCAGCTTTTTACCTTGAGAAAACCAAACTAAAAATGCTTTTTGTGAAAGAGATGGAAAATAATTTCTATAGAGACGACTTTGAACAAATGCTTAAGGATACTACCGAGGATTTTAGGATGTACCCTTCCCGAAAAGTGTGGCACAGCATTTACAACGATCTTCACCCAGATCGCAAATGGCCGTCCTTTGCGGCATGCCTGCTGCTCCTTACTGCCATTTTATACATAGGAGTATCTAACAACAACTACATTAGCAGAACTACACAACCACTTATCAGTTCCACGCTCAGCCCCGGCCTTCAGAGTGCATGGCCGATTTCTACTCAGTTGCCCGTAAACACCAAACATGATATTGCTTTGGTAACGAGCCCTGCTCAAGGAAGCAAGCAACCAAATTTATCCGGTATTCAGAAGGGAGTTTCAAGTAAATCTTCGTTTGCCAAACGAGCTATAACAAGAATTTTACCGATGCAAATAACTGGAGAAACTGTGGTAGCCGATGATGGATCTAACTTCACTACAAGTATTACATCTAAGACGGCTAAGCTGGATAATAAAGACTTTGCCGCACTTAATAAAACATTTGACATAGCTACCCTACCTGTGAAAAATGAGATCGTAACTAAATCGAAAGATGAACTAAATGTTGGGGCAACTAACACGAACGTTCGGAGTTTAAATGGCAACGAAATGGATCAACTGGCATCTTCCATTTCTACTGAACCGACAAGTATCGCAAAAAGTGAAGTAACGTTTTCTAACCAGCAGTCAGAGCGTTCTTTACCTGTGGCAGATAAAGCCTGGATAGAAGATTTTGCATTTCACAATCTTCGCAATCCGGGTAAATGGAAGACCAATATTTCGTTTCAATACTACATAACGCCTTCCATAGGTTACAGGCATCTAAACAAAAACAATGACTTTGAACCTGTGAACGGAGCCCTTATCAGAACAACCGATAATGATAAAGTAACGCAGCAACCAGCGCCCAATTTTGAGGCAGGGGCAGTGATGCTTTTAGCTTTAAGCAAGAGGTTAAAGATTAAATCGGGCCTCCAGTTTAATGTAACCAACTACAACACTTACGCCCACGGCTTACAACACCCCACCCAAACAACGGTACCCCTCAATGATGCAAGGAGCGGTTACCTCCGCCATGAATCTTATAACACCACTTACGGTAATGTGCTCGGTTCTAACTTCACAAAATTGAACAACCAGACCTTACAGTTAAGTTTACCAATAGGCATAGATTACCGAGTTGCCGGTAATGACAAAATAAAATGGTACATGGGGGCAGGAATACAGCCCAGCTTCATCATGTCTGGCAATGCTTACCTGATATCATCTGACAACAAAAATTTTGTGCAGGATGATGCCATGCTTAGAAAATGGAATGCCAGCGCCAACGTAGAAACATTCATGAGCATCAAAACTCCGAGTGGTATTGATATTAACGTGGGTCCTCAACTGCGTTACCAACTCTTGTCTACGTATAGTAAAAGGTACAGTTACACTGAGAAACTTTACAATGTTGGCATCAAGATAGGAGTCACCAAAAAATTATAACCACAAAAAATATTGATCGAGCGCAGCCTTTTCAGCTGCGCTTTTTTTATAGTTGCTAATTAAAGGCAAATGAAAATTTCGGTTTAATTTTGACCACATGATAAAAGTATTGATAGGTATCCTGCTGGTAATTATGATTTCCTCCTGCAATAGACCCGTTGACCCATCAACAAATATTACAAATAATGATCAAGAAACACCCAGCTTTTTTCCGGTTACGAATTATATTTATGGGCAAATTGAAGCTATTAAACAGGCAGGCATCAATCCAATAAAAATTGATAGCAGTATTAGAAGCACAGATACGAGCTGGCTTAAAGTTGAAGACTTTGAAACCGCCTTCCAGGAGTTTGTAAAGCCGATAATTGACAGCACCAATCTAGTTAACTTTTTTACTGAGAGTAAATTTGAGGATCAGACCATAGACTCCTACACCTTCACGTATAAAGCCAAGCCATCATTACCGGACAGCATAACACTGCAGCGATGGGATGTGTACATAAGCCCGACAAGCAATACCATCGAACGAATTTTTATGGTAAAGAAATTGAGCGATGAAAAGGAATTACAACTTACCTGGCAAAGCGGGCAATGGTGCAAGACAGTTATTATTGCTACCGATGCAAAGGGGCAACAATCTGTAAGCACTGTTCAAACTATCAAATGGAATTTTGACTAACATATGACCGCATCAGAATTTGCAGCCATAGCTGCTACCATACCTGTTTCTCCCGGCATCTATAAATATTTTGATGCCAACAATCAGCTCATATACGTGGGCAAGGCAAAACATTTAAGAAAAAGGGTCAGCAGCTACTTCAATAAAAACCTGCAGAGTTATAAAACGGTAGAGCTTGTAAATAGGATAATACGAATTGAGTTTACCATTGTAAACAGTGAACAGGATGCGTTCCTCCTCGAAAATTCCCTGATAAAAGAATACCAGCCGCTTTTTAACATCAACCTAAAAGACGATAAAACCTACCCCTATATCGTCGTAAAAAATGAACGCTTTCCGAGAGTGTTCTTCACTCGCAGAAAAATAAATGATGGCTCTCAATATTTTGGACCCTACACATCTGTAGGAAAAGTGCGTGACTTGCTGGACGTTATTAAGCAGAATATTCCGTTACGTACCTGTAAACTCAACCTTACGGAAAATAATATTCAAAAGAATAAGTTCAAGGTATGCCTTGAATATCACCTGGGAAATTGTAAGGGTCCCTGTGAAGGTTTGCAAAGTACAGATGACTATAACCTCGGCATACAACAGTTAAAGCATGTACTCAAGGGGAATGTGTACCCGGTAATGCAGCATTTTAAGACACTGGTTAAAGACCATGCAGAAAAAATGGAGTTTGAAAAAGCTTCCTTTTATCAATCCAAAATAGAGCACCTGCAACAATATCAATCTAAATCTGAAGTGGTAGGTACCAAAACAGGAACCATAGATGTGTTTAGCATGATTGAAGAAGGAGACCAGGCTTATGTAAATTACCTTGCAGTGAACAATGGCAGTATCATTCAGACAAAAACCATCACGCTTCAAAAAAAATTGGAGGAACCGCCTGCGGAAGTGCTCAGTTTTGCCGTAGCCCAGCTTAGACAAACTTTTGCAAGCGAAGCAACGGAAATCATTATTCCTTTTGAAATTGACTATCCTGCGGAGGGAATAATACTTACCGTACCAAGGAGCGGAGATAAAAAGAAGCTACTGGAACTGTCTCAAAAAAATGTAGACTATTTCAAAGAGGAGTTACATGCCAGGAAATTGCTGAAACTGGAAGATAAAACATCAGCCGAAAAAAGTAGGATACTGGTGCAATTGCAAAAAGACCTGTATTTAAAGGAACTACCCACTCATATTGAATGCTTTGATAACTCCAACTTCCAGGGAAGCTACCCGGTGGCAGCAATGGTTTGCTTTATAAATGGCGAACCTAGTAAAAAAGACTATCGGCACTATAATATCAAAACGGTTTCGGGCATCAACGACTTTGCCTCCATGAGTGAAGTGGTTTTGCGGCGTTATCAGCGGCTAATTACCGAAGAAAAAGATTTACCCCAGCTTATCATCATAGACGGAGGCAAAGGGCAGCTAAGCGCCGCATTAGAAAGTATTGAACAACTAGGCCTCACCGGAAAAACAACCTTGGTAGGCTTGGCTAAAAATAAAGAAGAACTGTTTTTTTCCGGGGATACTTCTTCGTTGCAATTACCCTGGGATAGTGAAAGTCTGAAGTTGATCAGGCGCATCAGGGATGAAGTGCATCGATTTGGTATAACGTTTCACCGCAATAAGCGGAGCAAGGGCACTTTTGTAAATGAAATGGAAACCATTAAAGGCATTGGCAAACAAACCACTGATTTACTACTAAAAAAATACCGGTCAGTAGCACAAATAAAACAAAAAACGCTGGAGGAACTTACCTCAGACATAGGGAAAGACAAGGCAGAAAAACTCTTTAAAGGTCTCAATGGATAGTTGCGAACATAAAAAAGGGCCAGGATAAAAATCCAGCCCCGTTTAAAATCCAATATCCTATGAAAAACCGTTGTAAAACTAAGGGAAGTATTTTTAGCTACCTATACCATTTTTGTGGTATAAGTTAAATTTTGACATTCGTTGAGGATGGAGCAAAAAAAGGGGCCAGGATAAAAATCCAGCCCCGTTTTAAAATCCAATATCCTATGAAAAACCGTGGTAAACTTAAGCCTATATATGTTATCTCTATATACCCTAAAATGGGTATATTTCAAATAAAAAGCCCTCTTCATCGGAAGAGGGCTTTAGAAAGTAGTTAGTTGAGGTATTAGTAACTCCACAAATCCTGCTCGTAGTTAAATATCTTGTCCTTGATATTTTCACCTTCCAGCAGCTGTAGAATAACATTTTCGTTTAACCCTTTATAATTTTTAATAAACTGATCGTACGGGTTGTCAATAGTGCTTTTTATAATTCTTCCGTAGAACATGCGACTTTCGAACAATTCCTCCCAACTCATGCGGGCTCCAAAGTTCTTGCCATTGTAAACTTCGTACTTAGCGAAAGTCTCCCTCATGTCAGGATAATATACCCAAAATAATTCAGTTGGTCCAAGATCTACACCCTGGCTGGTAATAACATTTTTTACCGGGGCTATTCCTAGGATACGCATGAACAACCGTGAGCTCTCTTTATCAAAAATCACTTCTTCTTTTATCCTGAACTTGTAAAATGAGTCGAAACTGATATCGTTTACCATTTTTTTAGTCCCCGTTAGTTCCCCATTTTCGTTGTAAATAGGAACATCAATAGGATCTCCAGATACCACTTTGGCTACTTCACCTTTGGTCATTGGTGTTGTAAAACGATCATCTACACTACTAAAAACAGTTACCACATCATCCTGTATGGCCTGGAGTAAAATAGAAATAAAGCGTTGGTTCCCATTATTCTCATCGGCTGAGTATCTAAACGGGAGGTTGATCTTCTCTCTCGTATCAATTTCTCTCCAAACCTTATGGCGATAAACGGCGTCATCTGCACGCAGATGCTCATAGGCAAGTGGAGTTCTGTCTCTGAGTACCGTGGTTTCTACTGCCTCATCGGGCCTAAGAGACTTCTTAACCGCTTTGAGGGGCAAACTGTCAATTGCTGGTGCTGCTACTGCTGCCATGGCGGCCACAGTATCCACGGTAGCAACCGTAGGCTTCACCTTTGCTTTTGTTTTTGTAGCGGTCGCCCTCTTCGTAGAAGTTCGCTTCTTTACTGGTTTTTTCTGAGCCATGGCATCAGAGAAGCCACAGATCAAAATAGCCAGGAATAATAATTTAATAATACGCTTTTTCATACCTGTAAGTTTTAATATAATGCGATTGATTTACCATCTATCGACCTGGTTCCATCGGGACCAGAAACCTTGATGTTATCGAAAGAAATAACCGAGCCAGGACCACATCTTTGCATGTAAGTTTGAAGGCCAGCTAAGCTGTTACTTGTAATGGAAGCTGTCACAACATTAGGGAAATTAGCACCTGAGAAATAAACAGTAGCACTTACCACATTGTATTTAAGATCGAAATCGAAGGCCTCTAAATCGGCACGGCAGAATTGTTGCTGCTTAAATTCGATAGACGGCATTCTAATTTTACCAGACCCAACTTTAAAAACAGGATCAGGAATTCTCTTAACCCTGAAAGGGTAAGTACTGGGTTTACCATCCGGGCTAACCGTTATAGAAGCGGCACCGATTGCTGAAACCCTTACGGTTCTTTTTGATCCCGAACCGCTAATGGTTCCTCCGCTCATGCTCACGGTAGTTTTATCCCAACCTGTAGGTGAACCGATAGTTACCGGGTTGTCCACACCAATATAGAATACGTTCATTTTATCCAGCATTACAGCAGCACCACCGGGTGTACCTACCGTATACTTAATTGTGTAGGGCAGTGAGGCTTTTGTGCCATCAGGCTTAGTATAATTAACTACTACTGCTACGCTTCTTTCTCCACCACCTTCGGCGGTAAATTCTTTTTCAGCGAAACCCTCGGCATTTACAGATACACCGGCACCACCAATAGAAATAACAGGCTGCGCAGCAGTGCTATAAGCACCCACACCAGCAGTAATTTTCACTTTTTCGCCTGGCATTACATAGTTAGAACTTTGGCCAACAATAGCAGCGAACTTATCGTAGATCACTTTAACTTCTCCAATCTTGTTGTGAGCAAAAGTTACCACCTGGTTTTCAGCGTTCTTGATATTGTTCTGCCACTTGCTAAGTAAAGTTATGGCAGCCACAGTAGGCATCATCCTAAAATTAGGCGTTGTTGCATCTTTATTTGGGTCCACTTCTACAGGTAGAGTTGTCTCAAATGCAGCCTTAATCTCAGGGTCAATATTTAACATCGCAGCTCTGTAAGCCTTTAATTTTTCATCTAATTGTTTTCCTTTCTTGTCTGTGTCAAAAATGCGGGAAGTTGCATTCAAATCATCTTCCTTATATTTTTCCTTTCCACCTTCTTCAATAGTCAGGCCAGAAGCCGTTTTTAACTCTTTTTTTAGGCCATCAATATAAGCCATCATTTCTGAGGATAGCTTTTTGGCCTGCTCTGCTTTCGGTGCCCACTTCTCTGCATTAGCTTTCGAAGTAGGATCAGATAATTTAGCGGCCAAAGACTTGAATAAAGTTGCATTCGAAGCTTCTATATTGGTATTTGAGTTTACTAAACTTTTATCTACCGTTTTAAAAGCTTCTATAACTTCAGCCGATACGTTTAGCGCCAGGATAGCCGTCAACACCAAGTACATGATGTTGATCATCTTTTGCCGGGGCTCTTTTGGTAAAGACATAAATAAATATTATTAGTTGTTTTTATGAAATGTTGTTTGGATTTAAAAGCGTGCAAGAAAACTACCTGCCTTGCATAGCGCTAAGCATGTTACCATACACAGCATTTAGTTTGCTCAGGTTGGTTGCCAATGCACCAATTTGATCTTTCGCTTTGTTGGCGTCATCTACAGAATTCATCATTGCCTGGCTGGCTTCAGCCATTTTACCGTAGAAACCATTCAAGGCTTTCAGATGATTGTTACTTTCATTTAGTTCCAATTCATAAATAGTATTTAAAGAACCGAGGTTCTTAGTCAAAACCTGAACCTGCTCATGAAAACCTTTTGCACTTTCAGAGGCATTGTTAAACGAAGCCATCGTATTTGCGCTGTTGGTAAATGAGGTAGCCATATTGCCAATAGCCACAGTTGCTTCTTTGGTTTTTATACCAAAATCGTTCGTACTTTTTACCACATCACTTACATCTGACATACCGTTAACGGTAGTACCCAGTTTGTTGAAGCCCTCGCCCAGTCTTTTAAGATTTGCAGGAGTAATGTCAGCTTCTTGTAGCATCTTGTCCATTGATTGCAGAGCGGGGTTGCCACCGGCAATTGCCAAAACTGGTTCCTCGTCATCTTCTTCATGGTGTTTAGGCTTTACCCACTCAATGGCTGCATAAACAAGAAAGATTGCAGTCTCTGTCCACATCCCGACAGTTAATAAGACATCAGCATAGGCCTGGTGAGTTAGTTTAGCCCATGCTGCAAAAATAATAACGGCAGCGCCGGCACTTACCAACACATCGATTACTGTTAAAAAGGTTCTTTTCTTTTGAGCCATTGTTTTAGATTTTAAAGAGTTTTAGTGGGGGTTGTTTGAGATTTTAGAATTACATCGGTTAAATTACCCGTTCTATTGTTACATAGAACGGGTAATTCATAAGTTTATTTCAAAAAAAGAAAATATTACTCTTAAGCTGGGAAAGTTATTTTCTGCGGCTTGCAGATGGTGGTAAGTCAATCACACACCTAAATCCAATGTATGATTTTGAGGTATCCTGGTATTCATAGTTCCTTGTGCTTGTTTGGAGAAAATGTCCTACATCTTTCCAACTGCCACCACGCAAAACCTTGCGCTTCATTCTAGGAGGATCTGAGTCTTTTGCAGTCCAACGAATATCCGGATTCATATCATGTTGAAAGTTGTAACCACCCTCATAATAAAGAGAGGAAGTCCATTCTGCTACGTTTCCGGCCATGTTATACAAACCGAAGTCGTTGGGCCAGTATGCGTCTGCCCTTACAGTATAGAAGCCACCATCTTCAGGATAATTACCACGACCTGGTTTAAAATTGGCCAACAGACAGCCTTTTTTATTTCTTAAGTAAGGTCCGCCCCATGGGTAAGGGCTTTGTGAACGACCACCTCTTGCAGCATATTCCCATTGCGCTTCTGTGGGTAAACGGTAATCAGTTTCTGAAGTTCTTTTTTTACTTTCAAGAAAGCTGTTGTAAAAATTAGTTCTCCACTCGCAAAATGCAGATGCTTGTTTCCAGTTCACGCCTACCACAGGGTAATTACCATATGCAGGATGACCAAAGTATTTTTTAGCCATTGGCTCATTGTAAGAGTAGGCAAAATCTCGCACCCAGCATAAAGAATCTGGATAGACAGGAATCTGTTGCTTCATAATAAATGCCGAACGGGGAATAGTAACGTCACGGTTACTTGCGGCTGCCTTATAATCAAATACCTCGGATTGATATACAATCTTTTTAGCGTCTAGTTCTTTCTTGCCAAATATCCTATTATCAGGTGTAAGAATGATAGCATCAATTTTTTCAATGGTTGCTTTATCGCCCCACTTGATTGTTTTTACCTTGGTCCAGTCCACTAGTTCTACACCGTCAGGACTTTGCTTTACAAAACCCATTAGTTTGGCAGCAATAGAATCCCTAACCCAATTGGTGAATTGGCGATATTCGTTATTGGTCACCTCTGTGGCGTCCATCCAGAAGCCGCTAATTGAAACTTGCTTGTTACGGGCAGTGTAGGCGTAATTGACGTCTTCGTCACTAGGACCCATATGAAAGGTTCCTGGCGGTACGTAAACCATGCCAAAGGGCTTTGGCATTGACCATCTAGCCGATGGAGCAACTCCATGTAACTGACCGTCGTTAGCCAGGGAGCCAGATTTCTTTTTGCCGCTGAGCATTTTACAGCTAGAAGCAGAGGTTACGATAGCAGTAACTGCTAAGAGATAGAATATCCGATTGTTCATTTTTAAAACTTTGAGGGGTAATAGCAAATGTAATGATTATTTTGACTTAACATCAACTGACTAAATTTCGTTTTGGTTAAATTTTCTTCACACTTTCAAGTTCTACAGATTAATATAAACGATGCTATTAGACAATTATTGTGAGTCGTATTTTAAATTCTATCTATTTTTTAGTGAACTAATCAGCTCCTGTACATTATAAACGGGCTTTCCGCAGCTGTAGTTTTTGCATAAGTAAATAGTTACGGGCTTTTCATAATCTTTTTTACTCAAGAGTGGCAAATCGAATTCCTTCTCACTGCTCTGAAGCACTTTATTGGGCAGAAACTCCTTTATCAAAGTTGATAGTGATGGTCCTATGCTCGCCCCGGTCAATACTATTTCGTTGATACCTACAGTTTGCAAAAGGTATGCCCCTGCCCAAACTGCAAATGATGTAGGATGCTTTTTCATGCCATTGAACACTCCCCTGATCATTTGGTGCCCCCTTTCCAACCAGTCCTTTTCATCTAATATTATGCCAAGGTAAAGGAGGTTATGAGCCATAATCCCATTGGCAGAAGGCGTTGCACCGTCATACAATTCAATTTTTCTTACCACTATATCTTGTTGGCCATGATGCGTGTAATACAGGAATGGACTTTCCTCGTCTCCAAAATTATTTACAACATGCTGGGTCAATTCTTTTGCTCTTTGCAAGTACTGCTGGTTGGAAGTTACCTCCTGCAACTGAATGCAGGCTTGAATATAATATGCATAGTCATCTAAAAAAGCAGGAAATTTGGCTTCCCCGTTTTTATAGGTATGCTTCAGCCCGATGGAATCGTCCCTGAATTTTTGCTCTATAAAATCATATAGTTCCATAGCTGCAATCTTATAACCCTCCTCTCCAAGGGCTGCGTATGCCTTGCAAAAGGCGGCTATAAGTAGTGCATTCGCATTCAGCAAGATTTTATCATCGGTGCCTGGGGCAACTCGTTTATTGCGCTCAGCCAGCAAGAGTAATTTCCATTTTGCAAGTTTATCTTCCCAATCTTGCGGGGTCATATCGTTTGCTTCTGCAAAACTTTGCAGATCCTCTTGTATGTTGAAAATGTTCTTGCCCTCCCAATTACCTTGCTCGGTAACGTTGAAGTAGCTACAAAATAATCCTGCATCTTCACCCAAGAGTTGCTCTATTTCTTGTTTTTGCCAAACATAAAATTTTCCCTCTATCCCTTCACTGTCTGCATCAAGGGCTGCAAAATAGCCACCATCGGAATGTTTCATATCCCTCACCAGGAACTGCAGGGTGCTGACAATGGCATCCTTAAATATCTTTTGGCCACTTACCTGGTAGGCATCACACAATACATCTACCAGCAAAGCATTATCGTACAACATCTTTTCAAAATGAGGAGCCAGCCATTCATTATCTGTACTGTACCGTGAAATACCGCCTGCCAGTTGATCGTAGATACCACCTTTTACCATTTTTTGCAACGAAAACAAAGCATGTTGTTTACCTTCCTCTTTTTTGAAAAGCTCAGCGTATTGCAACTGGTACTTGAGCGAAAAAGTATGCAGAAATTTGGGCGCTTTACCATAACCGCCATCTACCGTATCTGCATTTTTTAAAAACTGCGCAGCCATTAGACGACAATCGTCTGCATGGTAAAAAGAAACTGTTTCGGTTAGCGGTACAAGGTTTTTAGCATCTGCAAAACTGTTAGACTTTTGAATATGGCCTATCAGCCTGTTGGCCTGGTCCTCTACTTCGCCTCTTTTGTTTATCCAAATATCTGCCATAGAATGCAGCACATCCGACCACGAAACCCGGTTAAAAGCTTTCTCTGGCGGAAAGTACGTTCCGCCATAAAAAGGTTTTGCGTCAGTCGTTAGAAAAACATTCAACGGCCATCCGCCATTGCCAGCAATAGCCTGCAGGGCATCCATGTAAATGTGATCAAGGTCTGGCCGCTCTTCCCTATCTATTTTAATGTTGATGAAATGCTCATTCATATACTCAGCAATGGATTCATTCTCGAAACTTTCCCGCTCCATTACATGGCACCAATGGCAGGCTGAGTAACCTATACTCACCAGTATTGGTTTGTCTTGCTGCCTTGCAAGCTTTAAGGCCTCCTCACCCCAAGGGTACCAGTTTACCGGATTGTGAGCGTGCTGTAAAAGATAAGGGCTCGTTTCGTTAATGAGCGCATTGTTGTATTTCGTTTGCATAATTAATAGCTTAAAACCTACAGCGCAGGCATAAAAAAAGCAACCCTAAGAGTTGCTTTGTAAAATTATTTTTTTTTGACCGAGAGCAGGAATTTTTCAAGTGCGCTGATCATACTGGGCGTTTGTGGCAAAGGGGCTTTTATTTCGAGTGTGAGACCGGCTTCTTCTGCGGCCTTAAAAGTATTAGCGCCAAAGGCTCCTATTTTAGTTCCGTTTTGTGTGTAGGACGGGAAGTTTTCCAGCAAGCTTTTTACGCCACCGGGCGTAAAGAAACAGATAACATCGTAGTTACGGCCAATCACTTCCTTAATATCGTTGCTAATGATTTTGTAAAGTACGGGGGTAGCAAAACCACAATTGTGCACTTTTAGCCAGTTGGTAATTTCACTGTCAAAGGACTCTGAGCAAGGATATAAGAACTTCTCGTTGTCCTTGTGTTTGTTAATCACATCAAAGAGACTTTTATTGGTACCATCGGCGCCATAAAAAACCTTTCTCTTTCTGTACAAGATAAATTTCTGAAGATAAAGGGCAACAGCTTCTGTGATACAAAAATACTTTGTGTCCTGCGAAACGGTAGTCTTCATCTCATCGCAAATGCGAAAGAAATGATCAATTGCATTACGGCTTGTAAATATCACAGCGGAAAAAGCAGCAATGTCTATCTTTTGCCTACGAAAATCCTTGGAAGCAATGCCTTCTACCACTATAAAAGGAAAAAAATCGATGTTTAAGCTATACTTCTTTGCGAGATCAAAGTATGGAGACTTAAGACCCTCAGGTTTTGGCTGAGCTATAAGTATTTTTTTAACTTTTCTGGGTGCAGTTACCACCATCTTTTCGTGTATGGCCATACTTATTTTACCTAATTGATATACACAAAGTTAAAGATTTTTAACAATAAAAATGCTAACTGCTTTGTATATAAGCATTAGTGGCAATATCTCCATGGCCAGGATGTACAACAAGAAATGGAAACGGCTCACATTTAATTTATGCTGCAACAAACTATATGATCTGATAAACCTTAGCAACAAAAGGATACCCACTATTAAAAATGACAGCACCGCCGCAAAATTAGCAATACGACTTTCGGAGAAAGACAAAATAACAATAATGGGTAGCAGGCAAATACCTATTATTTTATTGATCAAAAACAAAACGAAAGTATAGGTGTCAGCTTCGGTTTGATAACCCGTAACCCAGCCCACAAATTTGAGCGTAATAGATTTTACGACATACACTATCATAAATATGGCGATGCATGAACCCAACAATATCCAATTAACTGCCTTACCTGCGGTGCCTAGTCTTTCAAATAAAAAATAGGCATAAAAGCCTCCGGCATTCAAAAAAATGAGGTTGAAGAAAAGCGAGGGCAGTTTAGATTGTGCTAACTGATCAGTAAGTTGGCTCTGCCTCAACGAACTGTTGAAGAATACCCTGAATAAGGTTGTAAAATAACGGTCATAGACAGTTCTTATGATGCCGAAAAAAAATATTAAGCCGGCCAGTAAATAAAACAATGCATCTTTTTGTGGGGGTTGACGATGTTTAATGATGAAGCTCGTTGGAGCATCTCTAGTATTTATGTAACTGTTCTCATCCAACAATTTTTGCAGTGCGGTGGCTCTTGAAGCAGTTTTTACCGGTAAACTGTCAACTGCCTTTATAGCTGAGTCAGCCAGTGGAACCAGCGCTGAGTCTACCCGCTGCGCAGTTGCAAAGCTGTAAGCCAGCGTGAAAAATATAAGGAGGTAAAAATATTTCAATCGGGTTATATGTTTTGGGCCGCAAAAATAGCAGGCATTTTTCGAAATTTATTAAAAGTAGTTGATATAGCCGAAATGAAGTTTAGAGGCTTCCCGGATGTTGAATTTCACATCATCCCTTTTACCCACGGCATAAGTCACATTAAGTAGTCCGGCCTTTGTTTCAAAAAGAATACCCAAACCACCGCCTACAAACTGGTTGTTTGCATTTACCGCCTGGTATTTATTTTTTGCCATCCCAATATCGGTAAAGGCAAAGAGGTAGGAGTTGAGTCCTACGAGATACCGGTATTCGGCAGTAAAAACGGCGTACCGGCTGGCATAAATGCTTTCTTCGTTAAAGCCTCGCAACAGTTTATAGCCACCAATTTGAAAAAGTTCATTCCTAAAAATTTGTGGACTGTTGTAGTACCCACCATTCAAAGAGGTTTTGAGGGTGCCAGATTTTGAAAGTGGGAAAAAATGGGCGGCAGCAACTTTTATGCGCACCTGATAGTTTTTAGATTTCACAGAATCATACAAACTTGCATAATTAAAATTTGGATCCTTAATGGCAGTAATGTCACTATTTTGACGAATGTTCTTGACTCCCACCACGGTTAAAACATTTACTTCATTACCCCGTCGGGGGTTGAACCGGTAATTGGTGCCATTCAATTCGTAGTTGATACCAACATTAACCGCACTCACATCAATATTGGGAGGAAGCTCTTTTTGTTGTTTAATAAAATTGGTATCTATGGCGCCAGCTAAGAGGGTATTGTTTTGCCATTGTAAAAACAACTTGCCATGCTGGTTGGCAGAGAGATTGTATTGAATGCCCGCCTGTGCATTTACCTGTAAAAAATTAGAATCTTTTTTAAAGAGATCGAATAAGAAATTAACGCCAAAAGGAGATCGGAAAACATAGGGCTTGGTAAAACCAAGGTTAAGACGTGGCGACTTTGCCTGAAGTTGTTGCCATTTCAACAGTATTTCTTCAGCTCCACCAAACATATTTTTTAAATCAAGGTTTACATCACCGGTTAGTTGCAGCTTGCTGTTTTCTGAAGATGCCGGCAAAAAGCCGATCAGGAAATTAACCTGGCTACTTTTCCTGGGCTGGGCGTACAAATTTAAAACGGCACCGCTGCCCAACATGGTAAGATCTGACGGTTGCACTGGTGTAAGGAAGGGCAACTCTAACATACGCTTATCTACCTCCTGCAATTTTGTTTTGCTATAAATACTACCATTGGCGATGCTCAAATATTTTTGTAAAAAAGCTTTGTCTAATTTTACTTTACCATACATGCGTATGCTGTCTATGTGGTACAATACGCCCTTGTCTGCCTGTAGTGTTGCGTTCATATTGCCTTCCTGTATTTGTATACTATCCAGGAAAACGGCGGCAAACGGGTAACCCTGGTTTTCATAAAATCTTATTAGCCGCTCCTGCAAGTTCTGCACCTGCGCAATGTTCAATGGCTTGCTGCTAAAATTCCTTTGGGAAAAACCGGCAGCATCAAGCGCCTGCTTATCTATATTGTTAGTAGAAAGTTGAACCCAATTAAATTGTTGCCCTGTGTACAATGCAATGTGAAAGCTGTCATTGTGCCGCCAAAAACTATCCACAGATGCCACAGGATAACCTTTAGAAATAACTAGGGCAGGGAGTTTGTTTATATAACTGACGGCGTCTATCTCAGTAGCAAAACCAGTTTGTATTCCCAAAGAAGGAATGGCAAAGCCGCTATCTTTGCCCACAAAATGAACGAAGAGCGCAAAGGGCTTTTTATCATCTGCAGGTTTTTGCGACCGGACATTGCTGTAGATGCAACATAGCAAAAAGCAGATAGTAAGCATGGTCAAATTAAAGGCGCCCTTCTTCTTCATTTACAAAACGATGTTTTCTAAAACGTAAATTTACAATCTTTGGCGGGCATTTATATTCACATACCTTTTTGCAGGCAGGCTTGCACCTATTGTAATTTTCATTTCTCTACAATACTGGGGCAAAAAAACGCTTTGCTAGAAACATTGAAGCAAGAAATCGGTTTGACTCAGCCAATGGTACCTGATGAAATTATAGAGACAATCTACTTTGGTGGAGGTACTCCCAGCCTCTTGCTACCAGCTGAAATTAACAGTATCCTCAAAACGATTCAACAAAAATTTATCATCACCCCTGCTGTAGAAATTACTTTGGAAGCCAATCCTGATGATGTCTCTCCAGCGATTTTGAAAGCTTGGAAATCTATGAACATCAACCGGCTTAGCCTCGGCGTGCAATCTTTTAACGAGGCGGAGTTGAAATGGATGAACAGGGCGCACCATGCCAGCCAGTCACTTCAAAGCATTGATGACATCATCGCAGCTGGTTTCACCAATTTTTCTGTAGATCTTATTTACGGTTCTCCCATGCTGAGTAATGATGATTTCATTGAAAATGTGAAGATCGTTTTAAACAAAAATATTCCACATATCTCTGCTTATGCTTTAACGGTAGAACCGAAGACTGCTTTGCATTCTTTGATTAACAAAAAACAATCAGCGCCGGTAGATGAGGCCAGGCAGGCCGAGCAATTCGAAATCCTTTTGCAAATGTTGGAGGAAGCTGGCTATGAGCAATACGAAATAAGCAGTTTTGCCCGACCCGGTTTTAGGAGCAAGCACAACAGTAGTTACTGGCAGGGCAAACCATACTATGGCTTTGGGCCTTCGGCTCATTCCTTTGATGGCAATACAAAAAGGCGATGGAATATTGCCAACAACGCCTTGTATCAAAAATCTATTGAAAACAACACACTTCCTTTTGAAGAGGAGACACTCACGCCCACGCAGCAACTTAATGAATACATCATGATCAGCCTTAGAACGATGGAGGGAATTCATTTGAGCGTCGTGAAGGATCGTTTTGGAAAAGATAAAGCAGATGCCATCAACAACATGTCCGCAACATTTATAAGCCAGCAATTAATGGCCAAAGATGATCAACATCTGGTACTCACAAAAAGGGGGAAGTTTTTGGCAGATGGTATTGCAGCAGACCTGTTTTTTTAATATCTTACTACACCAACTCTTCTTCTATGCTTTCAAATCCATGTTTCGCCTGCATACCATTCCATAAAATATCATAGACGATGCTTGCAATGGGCATATCGGCCATTACTTCTTTGTTAATAATGAACATGCACTGGCTGGCATAATAACCTTCTGCTACCATGCTCATCTCCAATTGCGCAGCCTTTACGGAGTATCCTTTGCCTATCATGTTTCCAAAATTTCTGTTTCGGCTGTGAAGGGAGTAGCAAGTTACCAACAAATCGCCCAGGTAAACGGAGGCCGCATAATTGTTGTGTTCTTCTGTAGCGGCGTCAGTTTTTTTGTGTTCTATATAACCCACTTCTGCATTAATGAAACCGGCTTTCCGTAAAAATCCAGCCATCTCATCGGCACTATTTGCAATGAGCACGCTCAGAAAATTATCACCATAATCAAGCCCATGCACCATGCCGGCGGCCACTGCATAAATATTTTTAAGTACCGCTGCATATTGCACTCCATAAATATCCTTGTTGATGACCGTATTGATGTACGCCGTTTTAAAATACCCCGCTACCTCGTTGGTGGTAACTGTATCTATACCGGTGAAAGTGAGATACGATAATTTTTCCTGTGCTACTTCTTCTGCATGGCAAGGACCCAGCACGGCAAAATAATCTTCAAGCGCCACATTGAAGTGCAGTTTCAAGTAATCGTTTAACAACAGGTTTTCGCCTGGCAAAATACCTTTAATGGCAGACAATATTTTCTTTCCCTCAAAAATATTTCGTGGCAAATTGCCCAGCGCTTCAATTGTATAGGCAGAAGGAATTACGATGAGAACGATATCCGAATTGCGGATTACTTCTTCAGCATTGGTAGTAAGTATAAGCTGGCTGATGTCGAACCTTGCAGAAGGCAAGTACTGAGGATTATGGCTTCTTGTCTTGAACTGTGCAATAGCGGTTTCGCTGCGGTTCCACCAATGAATAGTTTGACCGTTGTCAGTTAAAATTTTGGCAAGGGCTGTACCCCAACTTCCACTCCCTAGTATTCCGAAAGTCATTGTTTTAATGGTTTAAAAGGTTCCAAAGGTTCAAGAAGTTCAACGTTGGACATTGAACGTTAATCTTCTTGAACCTTCTATAGCCCCAGTTTATCTACAGCAAGCTGTGCTGCAATCTGGCTGGCGTCTTTTTTATTGTAGCCCTTGGCCTGAGACACAAGTTCCCCATCTACGGTAGCGCCGATTGTGAACAAACGGCGCCCATTTTCCATCTTTTCATCGAGGGTTTCAAACTCAAGCGCCTTTCCATTTTTATTGGCCCAGCCGTATAACTTGTTCTTGATATTTATTTCTAAACCCTCCAGATCATCTATAAACAAATAGGGAAGTACAATGTATTTTTCTACCCACTGCTGTGTTTTTTTGTAACCCTTATCTAAAAATACGGCGCCGATAAGGGCCTCCAGGGTGTTGCCAAATATCTGGGAGATTTTGAGGGCATTGTCAAACTTATTGTAGAACGTAATTTTCTTCAATCCCATCTTCAGGGCAATTTCATTTAACTTTTGACGGTTCACCATTTTGCTGCGCATCTCTGTTAAAAAACCTTCTCCTTTGTAAGGATATTTTCTAAACAAATAATGTGCAATGATGGAACTTAAGACTGCATCGCCTAAAAATTCGAGACGCTCATTGTTTTCGTCTGCGCCTTCCCGTATGGAACGATGACTCAATGCTGTTTTGTACAAAGCCACGTCCCCGGGGGTGAAGCCCAATACATTGTTCAACTGCTTTTTGAAGTCCTTCTTGTGCGGCTCTTTATCGAAAAAGTTTTTAAAAAATTCCAAAGTAACTATTAAAAAATGTAAAGTGTAAATTAGACTATTTATTAAAACGAGGAAAGAAATATAATCGGGATTCCTATGCCTCTGCTTACTTATGCAAAAGGAATTTTACAAACAGGAATAGCGTTAACGGCCTAAGCGACGTACTTTTTAATGATTACAGATGCGTTGTGTCCACCAAAACCAAAGGTGTTGCTGAGCGCCGCATTTACTGTTTTGTACTGTGCTTTGTTAAACGTAAAATTAAGTTTGGGGTCTAATTCGGGGTCGTCGGTAAAATGATTGATAGTGGGAGGTATTACATTTTTAGTAACGGCAAGAATACAGGCGAGTGCTTCCAGTGCACCTGCAGCACCCAGGCAGTGACCTGTCATACTTTTTGTAGAGCTAATGTTTAAATTATAAGCATGTTCTCCAAATACATTTAAGATAGCTTTGGTTTCGGCAATGTCTCCTAGTGGTGTAGAAGTACCATGAACATTGATGTAGTCAATATCTTCCGGTTTTAATCCTGCATCAGCCAGGGCAACAGTCATTACATTTTTTGCACCCAGTCCTTCCGGGTGCGGGGCAGTTATATGATGCGCATCTGCGGTAGCACCGCCACCGGCAATTTCACAATATATTTTTGCGCCCCGTGCCAGAGCATGCTCCAGGCTTTCCAAAACTAACACTCCCGAACCTTCTCCCATTACAAAACCATCCCTGTTTTTATCAAAAGGACGGCTGGCAGTAGCTGGGTCATCGTTTCTTTCGCTCAGTGCTTTCATCGCATTAAAGCCACCTACTCCTGCAGCGCTAATTACTGCCTCGCTTCCGCCGGTGATAATAATTTCGGCTTTATTTAGTCGTATAGTATCAAAGGCATCGATGATAGCGTTGGTACTGCTGGCGCAGGCACTTACTACTGCGTAGTTGGGTCCACGAAAGCCGTGACGCATAGATATTTGTCCTGCAGCAATATCCAAAATCATTTTAGGAATAAAGAAAGGATTGAAACGGGGAGTTCCATCGCCGGAGGCAAAATTGACTACTTCTTCCTGGAAGGTAATAAGACCACCAATGCCACTGGCAAAGATGACTCCCACCCTGTCTGGATCAACGTTGTCTTTTGTAATACCTGCATCTTTTACTGCTTCATCGCTTGCTATCAAAGCAAACTGGCAATAACGATCCATTTTGCGTGCCTCTTTTCTGTCAAGATAGGTTGTGGCATCAAAGTCTTTAACCTCACAGGCAAATTGGGTTTTAAATTTTGTAACGTCAAACTGACGGATTGTTTCGCAACCACTTACACCATTTTCTAAAGCCTGCCAATATTCATCAACAGTTTTACCCAATGGAGTGAGGGCGCCCAACCCAGTAACGACTACTCTTTTTAAAGCCATACAATTTGCCTGTGATAATTAAAAGCCCGAACGGCTGAATGCCGCAGGGAAGGATGATTAACTACTTAGCATTTTCTTCTAAGTAAGACACAGCCTGACCAACGGTAGTGATGGTTTCGGCTTGCTCATCAGGAATAGAAATATTAAATTCTTTTTCAAATCCCATAATTAACTCAACGGTGTCCAAGCTATCGGCACCTAAATCATTAGTGAATGACGCTTCGGTGGTTACTTCAGCTTCATCAACCCCTAATTTGTCAACAATAATTTTTTTTACTCTTGTTGCAACATCTGACATGGTAGTAAAATTTAGTTTATACAGCTGCAAAAATATACTTTTTGATGTAATTACAAAGAAATACTAAACACGGAGTTTTTTTGGTTTCCGGCTTGCTTTAGATGGTGCTCCTTTCACCCATTTTTCATATATGGTTATATAAATATCTAAGTTGCTATTTTTTAAGTTTATTTGGTACGAATATCAATGTAGAATTTAGCGTATATTGTAAAATCGCCAGTAGCAAGGTATTTAACCATTAAGTATTTAACCACTACAAAGTTTACAGCAATGGGATTAAAACAAATAGATTACGGCACAAAGGAATACCAGCAACTGTTAGATCTTCGGTATGCTATACTGCGTGAGCCGCTGGGGCTTGGCTTTAAAGAAGAAGAATTACAAAAAGAAAAAGACCATTTGCACATTGCTGCCTTTGAAGATGACGAGCTTTTAGGATGCTGTATGCTGGTTGAAGTGAGCAGCGACACTCTGCAACTAAGGCAAATGGCAGTAAAAAACAATTTGCAGCGCAAGGGAATTGGAGCATCCATCATCAACTTTGCAGAAAATTTATCGAAAGACAAAGGCTACAAGAAAATAATGATGCATGCCCGGGACACCGCCATCGGTTTCTACGAAAAATTTGGCTATATAACAAAAGGAAAGCCTTTTATAGAAGTAAATGTTCCCCATCATATTATGGAAAAGCAGCTTTGATTAGCCCCTTATTTTGGCCGAAAAAATTTTCCTGGCCTCATGCACTTCGTCTCCTTCAAAAGCGTCTTTAGGAATGATAAAGAAAGAACGACTGTTGAAGTAAAGATGAAAGAAATGCGGGCTTTCCATCCAGGTATTGAAAGCAGACCACTCCCAGCCCTTGCTTCCACGATCATTTTCTATGGTAAAATTTCCTACAGATAATATTGCACGAAAGCGGTCTTTAAAAGTGGCAGCTTTTCTGTAAATAATCTGCGGAAGCAGAAACCAAAAAAGTATCATCAGGATAAACCATAAGGCAGAACTTATCAGGAAAGCTAGTGGACTAATTTTTTTAAAGAAAAAAAATGCAGCAGATGTTATCGCAAAAACATTTACAAATATCATCAGTACTTTTATTTCTCTGCGGCTTATAAAATGATAGCGCAATGCCTGGATAACTTTTGGCTTGTTGTAAGTAAAATAAGAAGATACCATTGGCAAATATATTGGTTCGATTTTAAAATGATTATCTGCCAGGCGTCTTTAGCTCATTTTCGGATACTGACCATTGGCCCAGTTGCTCCCCTTTAATACCGATAAACTTCACTTTTAAAACCCTTTCATTTTTTTTACCCGAGACCTCTATTTTACCAAAATTCTGAACCTCTACCAGTGTATTGGCAACACGTGCAGCATTGTTTACCTCGGCACCACGTGGTTTACTGATACCCGCCGTGTAAGGAGATATAGTTACATCATATAAGGGATGCATCCCGGGCCTGTTCATTCTTATCACTTCACTGTGGTGACGGTCGCCGGTAAAGATAATTACTCCTGTTATTTTTTGCTCGGCCAAAAAACCAATTAGATCATTGTATTCAAAACTATAAAAAGTCATGCTCTCAAAAGTGCTCAGCGGATTTAAAATTTGGCTGCCGGTAACAATTATTTTGAAAGTTGCATCGCTGCTCAACAAGGCATTTTTTAACCAATCCATCTGCATGCTGCCAAAATAAGTTTTCAAAGCAGATGCCTTACCATCGATGCTATCTTTAAAACCCGGATGACTTCTAAAATAGCGATCGTCGGTTAAAAAAAAGTCGACGTCGCTGTAAGAGAATTGAGTGTAGATACCTTTCCCTTCTTCGCCATAGGTAGGATTCAGGCTGTAATTACGGAATATGTTGCGGCTCTCTTCTTTGAGAAGATAGCTTTTACCGGCATCGTTTGGACCAAAGTCGTGATCGTCCCAAATGGCGTACTGGGGCATAGCAGCCATAAAAGGTTGTATTATCTTTTGACCTCTGTCCCGGGAGGCTCTATAGTTAAGCCCCCATACCGTGCTGTAGTCAACTTCCCTTGTATACCAATTGTCGCCCATCCAAATGTGAAAACTGGCAGGGGTTTCTGCCATCGTTTCGAAAATAGAAGAATCTCCACCATAGGGTTTACCCGGCCGGTCGTAAACCGGCTCATTAAAATAGGCACAACTACCCGCCAGGAAACTAAAATCTGGTGCTGGCTTGCGGTATTGCCAAAGATCTTTTGTAGTAAAAACAGTAGCGAAGGATGTGGTTATAGGCTTGCCATCGATGATAAGCGAATACTGATAAGTGGTGTTGGGCTCCAGGCTATTCAACTCAATCTTAACAGGATTGAAATCTTTGCCAAGAGCAGCTCTTGAAAAAATTATTTTACCGGTAGCAGGTTTACCTTTCGGAAAATATTTTACCGCAACCGACTTCACAGATGGCGACACTTCCACCAATACTGTAGCATTTCGCAACTCTACATTACCAGCCCACGGGCCACTTACCAATGCGGGTTGTGCTACGGCCACAAACTGGAAAATTATCAGTAACAGGAAACAGCTTAAAAAATATCGCATGTAATTTTTTGGTGCAAATTACCACTTTATCAATTTGTATGCTTCCAATAAAAACGCCTCCTTACCTGTGGGCAGTTTTCAAAAATATTTTTAAATCAAAACGATTTTGCGAATTCTTCTGCTTTTTTTTGCCGGACTACTGCAGCTTATCATTTTCCTTGTGCCGGGTTGCATCCCGGTCAGACTTCTTTTCAAAGTTTTTCTCCAGTGCCTCCGTCAGGTTAACCCCAGTTTGATTAGCAAGGCACAGCAGCACCCAAAGCACATCGGCCATTTCATCAGCCAGCAATTTTCCTTTGTCGCTTTCCTTAAACGATTGCTCCCCATAGGTACGCACCATAATGCGACTTAGCTCTCCCACTTCTTCCATTAAAATGCCGAGGTTAGTCATTTCATTGAAATATCTTACGCCTACAGTCTGTATCCAGTCATCAACTTTTTGCTGCGCTTCTTCTATTGTTATGGATTGCATTTTTTAAAATTGAATGGTAAAATAATTATGCTCACTCCCTATTTTTACTGTCTATCAAAATAGTAATGGGGCCGTCGTTTACGAGACTCACCTTCATAGCTGCGCCAAAAGTACCCGTAAAAATTTGCTTACCCAATGCTGCCTCAAGCATTGTTATAAAACGTTCGTACAACACAATAGCTACTTCCGGCTTTGCTGCTTTCATATAAGAAGGCCTGTTGCCTTTTTTGGTAGAAGCGTGTAATGTAAATTGGCTAACGAGCAAAAGGTCTCCACCTGCTTCCATAAGAGAAACATTAGGCACTTGGTTCGCATCGTCAAAAAGTCTCAATTGAACAATTTTATTTGAAAGCCATTGAAGGTCGGTATCATCATCTGCTTCCTCAATTCCTGCAAGTACCAGTAGACCGATACCAATGCAGGCTTTTTCCCGATCATCAATAACAACCGATGCCGATGTAACCCGTTGTATGACCACCCTCATAATGCTTATGTTTTAGTTAAGATACGGAACATTATCCGCTGAGAATTTAAATGCCAACTGCACCATTCGCCCTTCACACATTTACAACAATTTTACAGTTCAAACAAAAATGATTTCTGCCGAAAAATAAAAAATTGACGTAGAAATAAGCCTGCTGCATACTTGCTATATTATCCACCAGGTTGTCCACAGCATGTTAATATTTCCATTAAAAAAAGTTGAGGCACAAAGAATACATTCGTTGTCCTACGGTTTTCTCTGAAACCTGTTAGCTACACAAACTTAAAACAACTGCATATGCCCACAAAAAAGCGATCGACTGCTGCCTTGCGTATTTCCCGACAGTTTACTAAAGAGGGCATTAGCCCTTATGATATGTTTGAATACGACTATCGTGTATCGGTTATAAAAAACCCCTCCGGAGAAATTGTATTTCAAATGGACAATGTGGAAGTTCCCCGGCAGTGGAGCCAGATTGCTACCGATATATTGGCACAAAAATATTTTAGAAAAGCAGGTGTACCACAAACCGATGGCACTACCGGCAGGGAAAAAAGCAGCAAGGAAGTAGCCCATCGTATGGCGCATTGCTGGAGGGTGTGGGGCGAGCGCTACGGTTATTTTGAAACAGAAAAGGATGCAGAAATATTTTATGACGAGATGGTGTACTCCATCCTAAACCAGGCATGTGTACCCAATAGTCCTCAGTGGTTTAATACAGGCCTGCATGAAGTATATGGCATCACCGGTAAACCGCAGGGGCATTATTATGTAGACCAGGAAGATGGAATGCTAAAAAAATCTACCAGTGCATATGAGCGCCCGCAGCCACACGCCTGTTTTATTTTAAGTGTAGAAGACGACCTCGTAAATGATGGTGGCATCATGGACCTCTGGGTAAGGGAAGCAAGAATATTTAAATACGGTAGCGGCGTAGGTACCAACTATAGCAGCATAAGAGGCGAGAAAGAAAAGCTAAGTGGTGGCGGAACAAGCAGCGGCTTGATGAGTTTTTTAAAAATAGGCGATCGTGCCGCCGGTGCTATTAAAAGTGGTGGTACCACCAGGCGTGCAGCCAAAATGGTTTGCCTGGATTTAGACCATCCCGAGATAGTAGAATTTGTAAACTGGAAAGTGGACGAAGAAAAGAAAGTTGCTGCGTTGATTGCTGCCGGCTACCCGAGCGACTATGAGGGAGAAGCTTACCGTACGGTAAGTGGCCAAAACAGCAACAACTCTGTACGAGTACCCAACAGTTTTTTCAAAGCCCTGGATGAAAATGGAGACTGGGAACTGAAAGCGAGAAGCGATGGCCGCACCATGCAAACCGTAAAGGCCAAAGATTTGTGGGATCAAATTAATTATGCTGCGTGGCGCTGCGCCGACCCCGGTACACAATACGACACCACCATCAACGAGTGGCATACCTGCCCTGAGGGTGGTCGCATAAGAGCGTCTAACCCTTGCAGTGAATATATGTTTTTAGACAACACTGCCTGCAACCTTGCCAGTGTGAACCTGCGTAAGTTTTTTAATGAAGCCGACAATAGTTTTGACGTGGCAGGCTTTGAACACACCTGCCGCTTGTGGACGATCGTGTTGGAAATTTCTGTATTGATGGCCCAATTTCCCAGCAAGGAAGTAGCTCAGTTAAGTTATGATTACAGAACATTGGGATTGGGTTATGCCAACCTTGGCTCTATGCTTATGGTGAGCGGCATTGCTTACGATAGTGAAGAAGCAAGAGGAATTGCAGGCGCCATCACAGCCATCATGACTGGAGTAGCATACAGTACCTCTGCAGAAATGGCTAGCTTCCTGGGAGCTTTTGACAAATACGAATTGAACAAAGAACATATGATGCGGGTGATGCGCAATCACCGTGCAGCAGCGTATGATGCAATGGATGCCTATGAAGGGCTGGAAATAAAACCTCATGGCATCAATGCTAAATACTGCCCCGACTATTTATTAACAGCGGCTACCAAAGCCTGGGACAATGCAGTACAGCAGGGAGAAAAATATGGATACCGCAATGCGCAAACGACCGTAATTGCACCCACAGGTACCATCGGCCTGGTAATGGATTGCGACACCACCGGTGTAGAACCGGATTTTGCTTTGGTGAAATTTAAAAAACTAAGTGGTGGTGGATACTTTAAAATCATCAACCAAAGTGTACCGCAGGCATTGCGCAATTTAAAGTACAGCGAAAAAGAACTGGAAGAAATAGTCAACTATGCAAAGGGCCACGCTACTTTAAAAGGATCGCCATATATCAATGAAATTTCGTTGAGTGAAAAAGGATTTTTACCCAACGAAATAGAAAAGCTAAATGCCGCCATGGCAAGTGCTTTTGAAATCGGATTTGTGTTCAATGTATTCACACTTGGCGAGGCCTGCCTGCAACGGCTTGGCTTTACGCATGAAGAGTATGGCAATTTTGAATGGAGCCTTTTAGAAGCCCTGGGTTTTACCGATGAACAAATTGATGCAGCGAATATTTATATCTGCGGCACCATGACGGTGGAAGGTGCTCCTTATTTGAAAGACGAACATCTTTCAGTATTTGATTGCGCCAATAAATGTGGCAACACCGGCGAGCGCTATATACATGCTCATGGTCACATTCGGATGATGGCCGCAGCACAACCCTTTTTAAGTGGTGCCATCAGCAAAACCATCAACCTGCCCAACGAAGCGGCGCTGGAAGAAATAGCAGACAGCTACAGGCTGAGTTGGGAACTGGGTTTAAAAGCGTGTGCACTTTACCGTGATGGCAGCAAGTTGAGCCAGCCGCTGAGCAATAAATCTGATAAAAAGAAAAAGACCGAAGATGAAACGAAGTCGAACGAAATGCCTGCTGCGGAGCCAGTATCAGCATTGGTTGACATGTCTAAGCTAACCATTGAAGATTTGCTGGAAGAAATGAACCGGCGTGTGCAAAGCAGTGCGGATACCGCACTAAAACGCCAGCTGGCAATGATTGTAGAACGCAGGGCACTACCGGCCAAGCGAAGGGGCTTTACCCAAAAAGCAAAAATAAACGGGCAAGCATTGTTCCTGCGCACCGGCGAATACAATGATGGCACTTTAGGAGAAATCTTTATTGACATGGCCAAAGAAGGTGCTACCATGCGCAGCATGCTCAACTGTTTTGCGATTGCCATTTCTATAGGCCTGCAATATGGCGTTCCCCTGGAGGAATATGTAGAAAAATTTGTGTTCACTCGCTTTGAACCAGCCGGTATGGTGGAACATCCAAACATCAAAACCACCACGTCTATCATAGACTTTATGTTCCGCTCGCTGGCCTACGAATACCTCGGAAGGAATGATCTTGTTCATGTGTTGGACAAACCAGAAGTGCAAAATACCGGTACGGAAGAATGGGATATCAATTCGCCCACCATTGGCGACAGAAAACCAGACCTCAGTGAAGTAAGGGTATTGGGCGGAACTTCTAATGCAACTTCACCATCACCAGAAGTGAAACCGTACAAAGCTGCTTATGCTGCTAAATCGGCCACGATGAATATGAGTGCTTCTAATGCTGCTGCAAAAAATATGCAGAGCGATGCACCTGCCTGTAATGTGTGCGGGCACATTACCGTTCGCAGTGGTACCTGTTACAAGTGTTTGAACTGTGGGAATAGTTTGGGATGTAGTTAGGAACCCCTGAATCCCTCCCGACTCATCGGGATAAATTCCGGGGACTTGGGAAGATTGTTAGATATAGCCACCAGTTTAAAAGCTGGTGGTTTTTTTATCTATAAAACCGCTGTCGGGGCGGACAGCCGCCGACAGGGTTGCGAGAAACCCCGACAGCGGCTCCAGGCCCTATCGGCGGTTGGTGAAAAGAACGATGCAGCTTAAACCCCGACAGCGGCTTCAAGCCCTGTCGGCGGTTTGCGGGAAAAGGAAAAGGCTTTTGATTTGAAATAAAATATTTTTACATTGTTCCATGAGAGTAATTGAACCCCTTGAACCTGGTAACATCTATCATATATTTAACCGTGGCAATAACGGAGAAGATATCTTTAAAGAGAGAAAGAATTACAATTATTTTCTTCTCAAATACAAGGAATATTGCGAAGCCGTTTTTGATACGTATGCTTATAATCTCCTGAAAAATCACTTCCATTTAATGGTTAAGGTGAAGGAAAAACGTCTCGTTCCAAGAAAAGACGGAAAAGGAGAAATAGAACTGAATGCATCCAGACAACTCTCTCATTTTTTTAACTGTTATGCACAGTCTATAAATAAAGCACATAACCGACACGGTAAACTACTGGAAGAACCATTCCGCAGGATAGAAGTTACCACAGATGAATACTTCACTTCCCTTATCTATTACATTCACTTTAATGCGCAACATCACCATTTCGTAAAAGACTTTAGGAATTGGGAATTTACCTCCTGGCATAGTTATGTGAGTGATGAGAATTGCTTCCTTGAAAAATCTTCTGTAATAGGATGGTTTGGAAATAAAAAACATTTTATTGACGCACACTTAGGCAATGCAGGTTTTGATAATATTTCTCATTTAACTTTGGAATAGGAAGTTTATCATAAACCGCTGTCGGTGCTTATAGCCGCCGACAGGGTTAAGCGCCACCACGACAGCGGTTGAAAACACTGTCGACGGTTGAACAGAAAATAAAACGTTCAAAAACCCCTACAGCGGCTCTAAGCCCTGTCGGCGGTTTAAAAAATATGACCGATCCAAGACCCTGTAATCGGTACTGAGCCCTTTCGTATCATTAGCATCCAAATCCTCCTTTGTCTTCAACCCCTCAATCTATTATCTTTGCGGCCATGGCAAACGAAACAAATAATTTTGCAGCGCTGATTGCGCATTGCAAAGAATATGGCTACATTTTTCAAAGCAGCGAACTCTATGATGGCCTTGCGGCGGTATATGATTATGGCCAGATGGGTGCCCAACTCAAGAAAAACCTGAGGGACGAATGGTGGAAGAGCATGACCCAGATGCATGATAACATTGTGGGTATTGATGCGGCCATTTTTATGCATCCAACCGTGTGGAAGGCGAGCGGCCACGTAGATAATTTTAGCGACCCGATGATTGACAACAAAGACAGCAACAAACGCTACCGGGTAGATCATTTGATTGAAGGCTTTGCAGAAGAGCAATTGGCAATTGGTAATAAGGAATTGGCAGATAATTTACTGGCAGAAATGGATAAGCTACTGGCGGCAACAGATTACGCCGGTATCAAGCAATTAATTGAAGACAATAAAATTAAATGTGCCATCAGTAAAACCTGTAACTGGACGGAGGTACGGGAATTCAACCTCATGTTCAATACGCAGATAGGCAGCGTTGCGGAAGAAAGCGAAACCATTTACCTACGCCCGGAAACAGCACAAGGCATTTTTGTAAACTTTTTAAATGTGCAAAAAACCGGTCGTATGAAAATACCTTTTGGTATTGCACAAACGGGTAAAGCTTTTAGAAATGAAATTGTAGCAAGGCAGTTTATTTTTAGAATGCGGGAATTTGAACAAATGGAAATGCAATTTTTTATCCGCCCCGGCACACAAATGGATTGGTATAATTTCTGGAAAGACGAAAGAAAAAAATGGCATGAAAGTATTGGCATCCCGGCAGAAAAATTACGTTTTCATGATCATGTAAAACTGGCGCATTACGCAGATGCTGCGCTGGATATTGAATTTGAATTTCCCTTTGGTTGGAAAGAACTGGAAGGCATACATAGCCGCACTGATTTTGATTTGACGCAACACTCCAAATTCAGCAAAAAGAAAATACAGTATTTTGACAACGACCTTAACCCTGAAGGAAAACCTTACGGCAACTACACGCCTTATGTGGTAGAAACCTCTGTTGGTCTTGATCGTTTGTTCCTGACTGTTATGAGCCTGGCTTATGCAGAAGAAAAGTGGACCAAAGAAGATGGTACCGAAGACAGCCGGGTGGTGCTGCGCATTCCGGCAAAAATTGCTCCTACCAAACTGGCCATTTTGCCTTTGCTTAAAAAAGATGGCTTACCAGAAATAGCCAAGGGACTTTTGGACGAATGCAAAGGAGCCTTCATGTGTTTTTATGAAGAGAAAGATGCCATCGGCAAACGTTACCGTCGCATGGATGCGATAGGCACACCCTTTTGTGTAACCATCGATCATCAAACAAAAGAAGACAATACCGTAACCATTCGCTACCGGGATGATATGAGGCAGGAAAGAATTGCCTTGAGTGAAGTGAAGAAATTGGTGATGGAAAAGATTGGATAAACTTTTAACAAACAAAATTTAAAAAGAGGAACAAGAAATTGCTTCCTCTTTTTTTAAAAGTGATCTACAGCTTTTGAAAATATATAAAACTGAATACTCAGTCTACACCCAATTTAGCTTACCTGAACATATCTTTGTTACTTTGCTAAAGTGAATAACCAAACCACCATATCATTAATAGAAAAGTTCCAGTCATTAAACTTATCATCCATTATCGACTTTGATAAATTTAATGGCTATGCTATTACGCATCATTCTACCACAATCGAAGGCAGCACACTTACAGAAACAGAAACCAGGCTTTTGTTAGATGAAGGCATTACGCCGGCTGGCAAACCTTTATTGCATAGCTTAATGGTACAGGATCATTACAATGCTTTATTATTGATTACTGAAAAAGCAAAATCAAAAATTGAACTGAGTCCTGCCTTCATCCAGCAAATAAATGCTGCAGTAATGAAACAAACCGGAAGCATCTATCAAACCGTTTTTGGTGAACTGAATGCCGCAAAGGGTGATTTTAGAAAAGGGAATGTAAGCGCAGGCAGTACTTATTTTGTAGGTTACGAAAAAGTAGAAGGGCTTGTAAAAAAACTCTGCGACAGCATCAATCAAAGAATAAGTGGAGTTAGTGCTATCATAGATAAATTGAACATCTGTTTTGATGCTCACTTTGACCTGGTAACAGTGCATCCATTTTATGATGGCAACGGCAGAACGAGCCGCCTTCTGATGAACTATTTGCAATTACTATTTGATTTTCCCGCAGCTATTGTTTTTAAAGAAGATAAAGCGCTCTACTTCGAAGCGCTGCAACAAACGAGATCCATGGAAGATATCAGCATTTTTAGATCCTTTATGTACCATCAATACGAAAAATACCTCCAAATTGAGATCAACAAGTTTGAACAGGCGACCTCTCCGGGAGAAAAAGGAAAGGGATACTCCTTTATATTTTAATCATCCTTTTCAAAATTATCAACCCTATTTAACAGCTACCCATGCAGCACAATGAGTAGTCTCATACTCATCTTCTCAACAATCATTTAATCAACCTCAAATTAACTCAACTTATGAAAGCAGTATTGCTTATTTCTTTTTTATGTATCAGTGGAATCGTTATGGCACAGGAAGCAACTACTTCTAAAATCCCCGGCCAAACAAGTTTCTATGCAGAACTGGGCGGCCCCGGCATTTTATTTTCTGCCAATATTGACAGGCGCTTTATTAAATCTCACCTTGGTATTGGTGGTAGAGTTGGTATTGGCTTTGTGAGTGGCTATACTTACTATAACACAAATGGTAATTTTAATTCTGAGCAGAGATCGGTAGTGACTGTTCCAATACAACTGAACTATGTTTTTGGCAAAGCCAACTCTGTACACACTTTTGAAGTAGGTGCAGGTGCTACATTCACCGGCAAAAAAGTAGACATACTCGATTTCTATGACGAAAACAGATCATCGGTTTTTGGTACGGCCTCCTTCATGTACCGCAGGCAACCTAAAGACGGCGGCTTTTCCTGGCGGATTGGTTTTACTCCACTCATTGCAGGGGGGTTTATACAACCTTCCGGAGCAGTAAGCGTAGGGTACAATTTTTAAACATTAAAAAGCAACGCCCGGCCAGCACTTCGTGCTGGCTTTTTTTATGCCGGTAAGTCACGGGCATTTTACATTAAAGCTGATAACTATCACACATAGGGCTGTGCTATATCAATGGTTGGGGTGAAGCCTGCGCTTAATTTAGTAGGCGTATTACCATCACCTAATTTATAAAAATGTCATACATAGACATCACCAAACCTGCGGACCTCACAAGTCATGCAGATGGTACGGGCCCCACCAGAATGCGTCGCCCGGTTTACCTCGATTTTATGCCCCCATGCAACAGCGCCTGCCCGGCCGGAGAAAACATACAGGCCTGGATGGCATATGCGCAGGCAGGCAAATATTTTGAAGCGTTTCAAACACTGGTTGAAGACAACCCCTTTCCTGCCATCATGGGTAGGGTTTGCGTAAAACCATGTGAAACCGGCTGTAACCGCACACATATAGACAGCACCGTAAATATACATGCGGTAGAACGGTACATTGGTGACGAAGCCATCAAACAAAAATGGCCCATCCAGTACCGTACTAATACCTCTGGCAAAAAAGTATTGGTTATTGGTGCAGGCCCCTCCGGATTATCTGCAGCGTATCATTTGGTACGTATGGGTCACACCGTTGAAATCTTTGAGGCAGGTAGTCATCCGGGAGGTTTGTTGTGGAGCGGTATACCAGATTATCGGTTACCGAAAAATATTTTAGATAGTGAAGTAAACCGTATTGTAAAAGCGGGCGTAAAAATAAGGCTGAATTATAAAGTAGAAGATGTAGTTAGTGAAAAGGAAAACGGAAAATTTGATGCTGTCTATCTTGCCATCGGCGCCCAGCTTATTTCTAAAGAAAATATTAACCACGACGATTCTGTTTACATCACAGATGCATTCTCGTTTTTTAAAGAGTCAAAATCAAATTCGTCTCCTTTTATACAAAAGAAAGTAGCTATTTACGGAGGAGGTAAACTTGCCTTATACCTTGCCCGGATGCTGATGAGATTTGGCTCAGAAGCGACAGTATATTTTGCCGGGGATAAAAAGTTAATGCCTGCCTATGATTATGAAACAGAAGATGCCCTGGCCGAAGGAGTAGATGTACAACTCTTACGAAGCATCAGCAGCATCGAGAAAAATAAGATTAAGCTGGAGAAAATGGCAGTAGAAAAAGGCAACGCTGTGGGCTCCGGTGAATTTGAGACCGTAGATGCAGATATCCTGATTCTTGCCAACAGGCAGAAACCAGACACGGGCTTCCTGCGTGGTTTGAGAAATCTGATTTTTAATGAAGATGAAACGATAAAAATTGATATCCAGAGAATGACGGGCCAAGAAGGAATTTTTGCAGGTGGCGACATGCTGCCCGGCGAAAACAGGAGTGCCAGCATTGCAATAGGCCAGGGTAAAAAAGCCGCCCGTTTCATAGACAGCTATTTAAACCAGCAAGCATTTATTAAAGGAGAAAAACATCCAACAGCAAGTTACCGCAAACTACATATGTGGTATAAAACGGATGCACCCATTAAAGAACAAGATAAACTTCCTCCACAGGTTGCCATAAAAAATTTCGATGAAGTGAACGCTGGCCTGGCGGAAAAAGAAGCCCGCTACGAAGCCCAACGTTGCCTGAGTTGCGGCAACTGTTTTGAATGTGACGGTTGTTTTGGCGCCTGCCCGGAAGAGGCGATTATTAAACTGGGGCCGGGCAAGCGCTACAAGTTTGATTTTGATAAATGCACGGGCTGTGGTGTTTGTTTTGAACAATGCCCCTGCCATGCCATTGAAATGATTCCTGAACCCACTAAAGAACTAACAGATGCCAGCAAATAAAAAATTAGTAGCCACCATAGATGGTAACGAAGCCGCTGCATATGTAGCCTACAGGGTAAATGAAGTTTGCGCCATCTATCCAATCACACCCTCCTCTACCATGGCTGAACTTGCTGATGAGTGGAGTGCCAAAGGAATAAAGAATATCTGGGGCAGTGTTCCCGATGTTATAGAAATGCAGAGTGAAGGCGGCGCAGCCGGAACTGTACATGGTGCCTTACAAACTGGTGCCCTCACTACTACTTTCACTGCTTCGCAGGGGCTGATGCTTATGCTGCCGAATATGTATAAAATAGCAGGAGAATTAACTGCCACCGTATTTCATATTGCAGCCCGTTCGCTGGCTGCACAGGGCCTGTCTATTTTTGGCGATCACCAGGATGTGATGGCTGCTAGAACAACAGGTTTTGCATTACTCGGTTCTGCCAGCGTGCAGGAGGCACATGATTTTGCATTGATAGCACAAAACGCAACCCTGAGATCAAGGATTCCTTTCATGCATTTTTTTGATGGCTTCCGCACATCGCATGAAGTAAACAAACTGGAATTGTTATCAGACGAACAAATCAAACAAATGATTCCGGATGAATATGTTTTTGCACATCGCAAAAGAGCATTAAATCCGGATAGTCCATTTATAAGAGGTACAGCTCAAAACCCGGATGTTTACTTCCAGGGACGTGAAACCGTAAATGCATTTTATGATAAAACACCGGGCATTGTAGAAGATGCCATGAGGCAGTTTGAAGAAATGACCGGCAGAAAATATGAACTCTTTCAATACAGCGGTGCCGCAGATGCAAAACACATTACCGTAGTAATGGGTAGCGGATGCGAAACGGTGGATGAAACCGTGCAGGCATTGAATGCTGCCGGAGAAAAAAACGGTGTGGTGCAGGTAAGATTGTACCGCCCTTTCTCTACAGAACATTTCATAAAATCTCTGCCTGCCTCTGTTGAATCTATTGCTGTGCTGGATCGTACCAAAGAATCCGGTGCTACCGGCGAACCGCTTTACCAGGATGTGCTCGCTGCATTAGTAGAAGGATTACAACAAAATAAATTATCAAAACTGCCCAATGTTATTGGTGGCCGCTACGGCTTATCATCAAAAGAATTTACACCAGCCATGGTAAAAGGAATTTATGATGAAATGCTGAAACCGGTTCCAAAAAATCATTTTACAATCGGTATTAATGATGATGTTACCCATACAAGTTTAGATTACAATGAAGCCTATTCATTAGACGAATCAGAATGGAGGCAGGCATTGTTCTTTGGCCTTGGCGCCGATGGTACCGTAGGTGCCAACAAAAACAGTATTAAGATCATTGGAGAAAATACAGATCTTTTTGCACAGGGATATTTTGTATATGATTCAAAAAAATCTGGTGCAAGAACAGTGTCACATTTGCGTTTTGGTCCAAAACCAATCAGGGCACCGTACTTAATAACTCGTGCCGATTTTATCGCCTGTCACCAGTTTAACTTTACAGAAAAAGTAGAAATGCTTAACCTGATTAAAACGGGTGGAACATTTTTATTAAACAGTCCTTACCCTAAACAGGAAGTGTGGAGCCAATTGCCGGGCAATGTTCAAAAAGATATTATCAGCAAAAAATTAAAGTTTTATATTATCGATGCCACTACGGTAGCAAGAGATACCGGTATGAATGGCAGAATTAATACCATCATGCAAACCTGCTTTTTTGCATTAAGTGGTGTGCTTCCAAAAGATGAAGCCATCGAACAAATAAAATATGCCATTAAAAAAACCTATTCTAAAAAAGGCAAAGGAATTGTAGAACAAAATTATAAAGCAGTAGATGCCACGCTGGAACATTTGCATGAAGTAACCGTGCCGGAAGAAGCTACGTCTGTTGGCACAATGCTTTCCATCGTATCCTCAGAAGCACCAGATTTTGTAAAAGATGTTACGGCTATGATGATGAGCGGCCATGGCGATGAAATACCGGTAAGTAAAATGTCGGTAGATGGTACTTATCCAAGCGGCACTACCAAATGGGAAAAAAGAAATATTGCAGACCTTGTTCCACTTTGGGATGAAGACACCTGTATTCAATGTGGCAACTGTGCATATGTTTGCCCGCACGCTGTTATCCGTGCAAAATTTTATCATGAAGATTTTTTAAAGAAAGCACCGGAAGGATTTCAATCTGCACCCATCAATTCCCGGGGCTTTCCTGAAACAAAATACACCTTACAGGTATATGCCGAAGATTGCACCGGTTGTAATTTATGCGTAGAAGTTTGCCCTGCTACCAACCCGCTGGATCGTTCTTTAAAAGCCATCAACATGACGGAGAAAGAACCGATTCTTGAAAAAGCAAAACAACATATTACCTTCTTTGAAGACCTGCCATGGAACAACCGTTCTGAAATTAATTTTTCTACCGTGCATGGTGCACAATTCATGGAGCCTTTGTTTGAATTTTCCGGCGCCTGTGCAGGATGTGGCGAAACGCCTTATTTAAAATTATTGTCGCAGTTATTTGGCGACCGGTTGCTGATAGCCAACGCAACCGGATGCTCTTCTATTTATGGCGGTAATTTACCCACCACACCATGGACAAAAAATAAAGAAGGACAGGGTCCTGCCTGGTCTAACTCCTTGTTTGAAGACAATGCAGAATTTGGATTGGGCATGCGTATGACGGCAGATTACCAACTTGCAATGGCCACCCGTATATTAAAAGAAATGGCACCGCAACTGGGCGAATCATTTGTAGATGAAATAATAAATGCCACACAATTACAGGAATCGGATATAGCCGAACAACGCAAGCGTGTAAAAGAACTAAAAGAAAAATTAGAACTTATTCCGGATACCAAAGCAAAACATTTACTGTCTGTGTGCGAGCAGTTGGTGCACCGCAGTGTATGGTTGGTGGGCGGAGATGGATGGGCTTATGATATTGGCTACGGAGGATTGGATCATGCCCTTGCCAGTGGTAAAAACATCAACATACTTGTACTGGACACAGAAGTGTACAGCAATACCGGTGGACAAAGTTCCAAATCTACTCCTACAGGTGCTTCTGCAAAATTTGCTTCTGCAGGTAAAGAAGGCAGCAAAAAAGATTTGGCTATGCAGGCCGTTTCTTACGGCAATGTATATGTGGCAAGAATTGCGTTTGGAGCAAATCCACAACAAACAATGCTTGCCATGAGAGAAGCCGAAGCATACGACGGACCTTCCTTGATATTGGCATACAGCCATTGCATAGCACATGGCTTTGATTTGAAGGATGGCCTTACTCAACAAAACAATGCAGTGGCAAGTGGTTACTGGCCGCTGATGCGTTACAACCCGGTGCTGAGAAAGAAAAAATTAAATCCTTTTATCCTGGATTGCACCAGACCAACTATTCCTTTGAAAGAATTTGCGTATAAGGAATTACGGTACAAAGTGCTCACCCAAACCAATCCTGAGCATGCAGCAGTATTGATGGACCGTGCACAGGAACTGGTGAACCTGCGCTGGAAAAATTATGAGGAGATGGCCATTAAAATGGCAAGTGATTTTGTGCCGGTAGCATAGGGATTTGCCACCAATGCACGAATGAAAATAAAAGGTTTGGCCACGAATGCACGAATGAAGATAAAAGGGTTGCCACCAATGCACGAATGAAGACAAATTTTTGTTGATGGAATTCATAGTTCATGTTTGTCGTATAGATGATAGAGTAAATGATTCTTATTAAAAGCATAATGTATTTATTCGTGCATTCGTGGCAAAAAAAAACCGCAGCAACAAAAACTAAAACTATTTTTTATGGACTTAAGTACATCTTACATGGGATTAAAGCTGAAATCACCGATTGTGGTTTCGGCATGTACCTTATCTGAAGAAGTAAGCAATATTGTGCAGATGGAAGATGCAGGAGCTGGTGCAGTAGTGCTATTTTCTTTATTTGAAGAACAATTAAAAAAAGAAGCAGAGCAATACGAAACCATTGTAAGAACCACCAGTAACCTGTTTGCAGAAGCCAGTGATTTTTTTCCGGACCTTGATGAATACCACAAAGGGTCTGAGCAATACCTGGAAAACATTCGCATGGCAAAAGAAAAAGTAAGCATACCCATTATTGCCAGTTTAAACGGCATTACCAATGAAGGTTGGATAAGTTATTCCCAACAAATGGAAGAGGCCGGCGCAGATGGCCTGGAGATTAATGTATTTTATATTCCGGGTGATATACAAATATCCTCATCGGCTGTGGAGCACCGTTATCTAAATATCATAGATGAAATTAAAAATTCGGTAAAGATACCGGTGGCCGTAAAACTCAATCCTTACTTTAGCGCTATGGGTAATATGGCTAAACGCATGCAGGAATATGGCGCAGATGCATTGGTATTGTTCAATCGTTTTTATCAACCCGATTTTGATATCAACAACCTTAGTCTTCAGCACAACCTGCAGTACAGCGAAAGCAATGAAATAAGGCTGCCCCTGCTTTGGATAGCATTGCTCTATGGCCGTGTGCCGGTATCATTGGCAGCTACCACCGGCGTACAAAGTTCTATTGAGGTAATCAAATACCTTCTTGCCGGAGCCGATATTGCCATGACAGCTTCTGCCCTGTATAAAAACGGAATTGGATATTTAAAAACCATGAACAAAGAACTGGAAGCATGGATGATGACAAAAGAATTCGAAAACATTGATGCATTTAAAGGAGTAATGAGCCAGCAGCATATCTCCGACCCTACTGCTTACGACAGGGCGAATTATATTAAGATATTGGGGAGCCAGAAATAGTTGCTACACATTTACAACTTCTTTCTTAAAACCAGTGGTTCTGCCAGGTAAGTAAATATTTTTTGATACATTTCCTTTATCACAGGATACATGTCTGCTTCGTATAGACTTTTTTTAAAATCGAAAAGAAGCATGCATCTTACGCTATTACTCTCTTTGTCGAAGGATAATTGCCTGATAAAAATAATATCCTTTTCTGGGTTAGTAAGTTTTATAGATTTTGGTAATTCATCTACAACATAATTTTCAGGTAGCTGTAGAAAGAGATTTAGATTTATGTACCTGCCATAACCAAAATTTATATTGGAAAAACGTTGCTCCCTCAAAAATGGGTTTACTTCAAAGCCCGTAAAGAGATTTAAGGGTAAGAATGAAAAGTCTTCTGTAGTATTTAAACTAGTTGAAAATGTAGCATGTTGTTTTAGCGGAAGCAACTCATTGTCTACATTACTTAACTCAAGATTTGAAGGAGAAACAGCCCCTCCCTCAATTTTAAAATATGTATTAGCAAAAGTATTCTTATCGGCTTTAAATCTTTCCTGTTTTAAAATTCGGGCATAATCATGACTTGTTACAACTACCTCACCGCTTAGCACGCCAGAACTTGCAAGTTTTAAGTCTACGGCTACAGACTCCATAAATTTTGCCGTATCATTCGTAATGTTGATCAATCCGCCGGCTTTTCGATCCACAACAAAGGCAGTAGTATTCAAAATATCTACAGGCGTAAGATGCGGTGATATTGTTTTGTTAGTGGCATCCAGATAGTAATTTCTATCATTGATTTTGGCACATACAAACACAGAATTAAACTGATCCAGAAATGGATAACTAATATCTACTCTTCCATGAAACCGCTCACTTACCAGCATCGGGTAAGCTTCAATGGATACATCCTTTAGTAGATTTGACAATATCAAATTTATATCCGCACTGTTACCTGTTTTCTTTTGCCAAGCATCCTTTACTCCATCCACGCTATACTTACTGTAGAGACCATTCCAAACCATGCTGCTACGAACAAAATTAAAAACTGACTTCATTCTTTCTTCAGGAGAGGCAATAGCTTTTATCCTTGTTATAAAATCTTCTGTGCCAGGTATATTCTTTCCCATCTGGCTACCAAACTCCTTTGTAGTTAACAGCTCCTTGGTCACTTCCTCCCAGGACGTTAAATATTTTTTAGAAGACTGGCTTCCCATTTCATAGCCACTTAACTGGAAAGTTACTTTTTGCAGGTAATCGTTTCGGGAATCCATGTACGGTTCTTCCCCTAAACCTGGAATATTTTCCATCCCAAAAAAAATGCTTCCATCAGACTTATCTTTTTTTACTTCCACTGCAAAATCATCCGACTTCTTAACCCGGTAAGCAAATTCTGTATTGGGTAAGATGATGAGGGTATACTTACTTTTCATCACTGGTAACCTATCCTGAAAAACCCACTCATCCAAACCGCCATAATGTTTCATGGTGCTACGGTACTTATACTCAATGATGCTACCTGCCTGCACTGCCGGAAAGGTAAACACCACTTTGCCAATGCGATCATTTTCATTTTGCGTAAAGATTGATTTACGCTCTAGCTTGGATTTTTCTATCTGAGCATTTCCTGTAACATTAAAGGTCATCCCCTCAACTTGATCTATGGCTTCAAAATCATTTTGTCTATAAAACGGAATAATTACACTGGCTGATGGAAAGCCCTTGCTAGTTAAAATTTTCAATTTAATATGGTGGTATGTCAAAAGACGATGCTGAGTATCGTAATCCGAAAAGGCCTCATGCAATACTACAACGGCATCAGCGTCTTTGTCAAAGGGGCAGACCTTCAAATCTATTTCTTCCCTGGAAATCGTTCCATATTCTGGGAATAGTTGAGCGATGACAACTTGTTGTAAAAAAAGAGAAAGAATAACAGTTAAAATAATTGTTTTCATATCTGGTAAAGAAGGGAGTGATTATGAACCGGTTGAGCAGTTCGAAAAAAGTACATCACAAATATAGGGTTGAAGAAACAATTGTAATATTATATTCCGATGAGGTTTTCGTAATAAGGTATCTCATCATGAGAAGACGATTCTCTTTGCTGCCAGTATGCCTGGGTAACCACATGACCCTCCGGTGTGTGCAACAATCTTCCAAAAATGGCATTGATACTATTAAAGGTATAATCGGTTACACCTACGGTAAATGTTTCGGGACCTGTGGGCAAAGGAGCAGGCTCTACAACAACAGCCTCCGACCCAGGCTCTACAACAACTGGCTTTACTGCAGCCACTTTTGCCGGCGGCGATGGTACTACCACAACCGTATAGCGATTGTATTCTAATAGTTTTTTTAGAAAAGCCACCCGTTCGGTCGGCACATTCTTTTCTACGATGCCGCATTTAACGCCATCCAGTTCTTCAAATTCGTGGTTTTTATTTATGGCCATGTTTTATGAAAGTTTTAAATTATTGATAGGGGAAGTGGAATGTAAAAATTCAAAAGTAAAAAGTCAAAAAGGGTCGACGGTGAAAAGTGAAAAGTGAAATCCTCGAAGGCTTAAATGAAACTTCAAAGATGGTGAAAAGTGAAAGGTGAAAAGTAAAATCCTCGAAGGCTTAAATGAAACTTCAAATCTAAAATAACCTTAAACGTTAAACCCTTAAACCTTTGTACCCTCAAACTTTTGAACCTTGAACCTTTGAACGTTGAACCTCTTAAACCTTTGAAGAACCTAACTCACCGCCACAATATAATCATATATCCAACTCAGCAATCCCACCAATACAATACCCGCTGCACAAATAATCAAGGCAAATTTAGTGGATGACTGCAAATTAATTTTTTCGATGGGCTGCTCATTTTTCTCCATAAATACAGCTCTCACTACTTTTAAATAATAGAATAATGAAACAATCATGTTTAATGCCGCAATGGTTATGAAGAGGTAATTACCCTTGGATGCACCGGCTGTTATTAAAAATAACTTGCCAAAGAAACCTGCCGTGGGTGGAATACCCGCAAGGGAAAACAATGCCAGTGCCAGCACCCAGCTAATAAAGGGATTGCTTTGATACAAGCCTTTGTAATCGTCTATTTTTTCTTTGCCCGTTTGTGCTGCAATAGCAGCCGCCACACCAAATGCAGCAAGATTAGAGAACGTGTAAATCAAAATAAAATAAACAACAGATGCAGTGCCCGTAGGAGAATTGCTGCTCATACCCACCAGGATAAAACCAACCTGAGCAATGGAAGAAAAAGCCAGAAAGCGTTTGATGTTTTGTTGCCGCAAGGCAAACAGATTACCCACTATCATGGTTACAATAGATAAGAGCATAATCATATTGTACCACACATCCTGAATGGGTTCAAAAACTTTATACAGGGTAGCCATAAATATAAATGCTACCGAACCTTTGGACACCACAGACAAAAAAGAAGTAGCTGCAAAAGGAGCGCCTTCATACACATCGGCCGTCCATAAATGAAACGGAACGATGGATAATTTAAAAGCAAAAGCGGTGAATAAAAATACAAATGCCAATATCATCAGCGGGCTTCCATCAAGTAAGGCAGGCATTTCTGCAAAATTAATCGTACCGGTTACGCCATACACAAGGGAAATACCAAACAATAAAATACCGGATGAAAAGGCAGAAGATAAAATCATTTTCATAGCAGCTTCTGAAGAAACTTTTTTCTCCAAATCAAAATTCACCATGGCCGCCACAGGAATGGTGGCCATTTCCAACGAAAGAAAAAACATCAAAAGATTACCACTGGAAATCATAAAGAACATACC
>JBKJKD010000157.1:0-3585 GCA_046597635.1 Ferruginibacter sp.
AAAGTGCAGACAGCGTTTGAAAAGACTGCATAAACAGGATGGGAATTATGAATTAGGAATGGTCAATGGTGAATTGTGAATGGTGAATGGTCAATAGTCAATGGTCAATAGTCAATGGTCAATAGAGTGTATTAATAATTGTTTTTTTCTGAACTTGCAGAGTTGAACTAATCAACTAATCAACTAATCAACTAATCAACTAATCAACTAATCAACTAATCAACTAATCAACTAATCAACTATTTCTTCTTCCTCGCAGGCTTGGCATCCTTCACCGTCTTAAGCGGCTTCTTGCTGGGCCCTTCTTCCCGCACCCACTCGTAGTCCAATTGTCTTTTGGTAAGATTAGCCGCCACTACTTTGATGGTTAACTTATCGCCCATTCTAAATTTCTTTTTTGTTCTTGCGCCTACCAAAGAATAATCGGCTTCGTCCAGGCGAAAATCATCGTACTCACTAAGGTCACGCACACTCACGAGGCCTTCGCATTTATGCTCCGCAGTTTCGGCCCAAAAACCAAATGCAGACACACCGCTGATGATAGCTTCAAAATCTTCACCCAAAAACTGTTGCATGTATTCTACCTGCTTGTATTTGTTACCGGCCCGCTCTGCTTCCATTGCTCCCCGCTCCCGGTCGCTGCAATGCTTGCATTTTTCTTCCATCTTTTTATCAATCTTCAGGTCTTTATCCAGGCATTCCTGCACGATGCGATGAACCATCACATCCGGATAACGGCGAATAGGGGAAGTAAAATGACAATAGTTTTCGAAACCCAAGCCATAGTGCCCAATATTTGCGGAAGTATAAACAGCCTTTGCCATCGTACGAATACCTAACTGTTCTAACACATGTTGCTCTGGCTTACCCTTTACATCTTTTAATAATTTATTGAAAGAGGTGGCTACTTCCATTTCATTCTTCATATCGAAAGTGTAACCAAACTTGCGGGCAAAGGCGGCAAAAGGCAAAAGCTTTTCCTCACTCGGGGTATCGTGTATGCGGTACGGAAACGGTATGGGCTCCTTGTTGCTTTTTATTTTAGAAACATATTCTGCCACGGTTCTGTTGGCCAGCAACATAAACTCTTCGACCAACTGGTGTGCTTCTTTACTCTCTTTAATAACAATGCCGAGCGGCTTACCGTTTTCATCCAGTTTAAATCTTACTTCCTGAGAAGAAAAATTGATGGCGCCATTTCTAAACCGCTCCCGGCGAAAACCTTGTGCCAGACTATTGAGTAAAAGAATAGGTTTGTCTTGTAAACCTTCTTGCTTTTCGATTGTTTCCTGCACCTCTTCATAAGTGAAACGATGATTGCTGTGAATGAGGGTTCTTCCAATCCACTTATGTTTTACTTCGCCCCGGTTACTAATTTGCAAGATCACCGAAAAAGTATATTTGTCTTCGTTGGGCCTAAGAGAACAAAGCTCGTTGGAAATTTTTTCCGGCAGCATCGGGTTTACCCTGTCTGGCAGGTAAACACTGGTAGCTCTTGCGTATGCAGCTTTGTCCAGTATACTATCTGTCTTTACAAAATGACTCACATCTGCAATGTGAATGCCTATCTCATAGTTGCCGTTGTCTAAATTGCGAATAGACAATGCATCGTCAAAATCTTTGGCATCTGCCGGATCAATGGTGAACGTCAATATGTCCCTGCAATCTTTTCTTTTCTTTTCTTCTTCACGGGTAATTTTTGGAGACAAACCATTGGCTTCGTTCATCACTGCCTCTTCAAAAGAAAGTGGAAAGCCTGCATCAATCAGGATCTCCTTCATGGCCATATCGCTTTCGTTTTTGGCGGAGAGAATCGTAACTATTTCTCCTTGCGGCTTTTTGTCATTTTTATCCCAGCGTATCAGCTTTGCTACCACACGGGCGCCATCCACAGCACCATTTAATTTTTCGGTGGCAATATAAAAATCAGGAATTGGTTTTTCTGACCCGGCTATAAAAAATGCGACGTTCTTATTTATTTGCAAAGTGCCGATAAAATCTGTTTGCTTTCTTTCCATCACGTCTATCACTACCCCTTCGCTGCGCTTGCCGGCACCTGCCTCTTTCTCCACCTGTACTCTCACGGTATCGCCATGAAATGCCTTACCAAAATTATGGGGCTTCACCATCACGTCTGTTTCCATGTCCTCTACAATTACGAAGCCCATTCCGCTGCGACTAATATCCAGCCTGCCTTTTAATATTTTGCTGGAGGAGGATTTTTTATGCTTTGTTTCCGTTTTACTTTTACTCATAGATGTCCTGCTTTCCGGGTGTAGATGTTTGTCCTATCGGCACCCGTCTTAATTTGCTGTAATTGTTTTACTTTTCCGTTGCAATGTACGCAATCTATCTGTAAAGCTTACTTTGCGGCCACATGGGCGTCAACAAAGCAGTACAATTTTGAGCTTCATAAACACCACAAAACACCCCAGTTGAAAATCATTACGAAAACAATATGGATACTTAGCCTCGTTAGCCTGTTCACCGATATGGCCAGTGAAATGCTCTATCCCATCATGCCCTTGTTTCTACAACAGATTGGCTACACCGCCCTATTTATTGGCATCCTGGAAGGATTTGCCGAAGCAACAGCCGGCCTTAGTAAAAGTTATTTTGGAAAACTCAGTGACAGGTCTGGCAGGCGTGTACCCTTTGTGCAATTAGGTTATGGGCTCAGTGCCATCAGCAAACCGATGCTGGCATTTTTTTTACATCCTCTTTGGATTTTTTCTTCACGAGCCATCGACCGTTTAGGAAAGGGCATCAGAACCGGCGCAAGAGATGCCTTGCTCAGTGATGAATGTACTCCCGGAACCAAAGGCACTGTTTTTGGTTTTCACAGAAGCATGGACACATTGGGCGCTGTACTTGGCCCTGCGTTTGCCCTCCTTTATTTGTACTACTACCCGGGCAACTACCAGGCTTTGTTTTTAATAGCTTTTGTTCCCGGCTGCCTTGCCATCTTTTGCACATTGATCATAGGGGAGAAAAAAAAGCAGGTAGCATTTAATGCTCCACTCAAAAAAGTGTCTCTTTTATCTTTTGCTTCTTACTGGAAGGAAAGCCCAGCCGCCTACAAAAAATTACTGATAGGCTTGCTACTATTTGCTTTGGTAAATAGCTCAGATGTCTTCTTGCTTCTAAAAATGAAGGAAGCCACTGTGCCAGATACACAGATCATTGCCCTGTATATTTTTTACAACCTGGTGTATGCAATAGCGGCTTATCCTTTAGGTATATTGGCAGATCGCTGGAGCTTTAAAAAACTTTTCATGTTGGGCCTTTTCCTATTTGCTGTAGTGTATGCAGGTTTTGCATATGCAAACCAGGTCTGGGTTTTTATGCTGCTCTTTTTCTTTTATGGGCTTTATGCAGCAGCCACAGAGGGTGTAGCCAAAGCCTGGATAAGCAACATCAGCAAAAAAGAAGATACCGCTACAGCTATTGGTACTTACAGTGGCTTTCAAAGTATTGCAGCACTAATCGCCAGTTCTGCCGGAGGATTTATTTGGTATTACTTTGGTTCGATATTCACTTTTGCAATAGCCGTAGGAGTAACGTTGATCGTAATCGTATATTTTG
>JBKJKD010000043.1:0-5474 GCA_046597635.1 Ferruginibacter sp.
AACGCTTATTTTGGATTGGATGGTGAAAATGGCGTAACCATTGAGCAGATTGGGCAAAAGTATGATCTTACCAAAGAGCGTATTCGCCAGATAAAAGAAAGAGCCATCAAACGCTTACAAAAGGCAAGGTATAGCGGCGCATTAAAAGCATATTTAGGATAAAGTACGCTAGCTTTTTACTATAGAAATTCCCGGTGACAATTTACTTCACCGGGAATTTTAATTTTAAGCCTTATATGATGTTTGTAAAAGTGCGCCTAATGCAGGCAACATTTGGAGTAAACTTTCATTAGACAATGATCAAAATTGTTGAAGAAGATTTCTACTCAAATTACAGGTTGGGTTAAATTCCTTTTCTATCACCTTTTTTAATATTGTTTAAATATTTCAAATCTTCGGGTGCCAAGCTACGGTCACTCAAATAAAAAATTCTGTTGTTTTTGGGGTTGAAGTATATAATCATCAGCTCAATTTTTTTTGTTGCATCAGCGTATAGGACTATGTAGGCATTCTTTATTGTTTCTATTTCATCTTTATCTGCACTGCGCCAACTTGAATCTAAGTGTTCAGATTGGGCATACTCTAACAGCTTTAAATTTGCTGCTGGCAGATACTTATAATATTCATCTAATAGGCGCAGGTAATTTTGAACAAAAAGAAATTTTGTAGTTAAATCGTAGTAAGACGTGTCCTCCTCAAAGTTCTTCGTCATTTCCACTTTGTCAAAATATTTCCCTGCAATTTCCTCGTATACACCAAGGCCGGCAATTTGTGTATTTGGCTTGTAAGTGATATTCGATTTTTTTAAATTCTGACAAAGATCGCTTAACACTTTGCGTTGTGTAACACTTACAATCCTGGTTTGTGCCAAACAACTACAGCCTATAAAGAATAAAAAGAGGATAGATAGCAGTTCTGGGGCAAGTCTATTTCTTTCTTTCTTATGGTAGGAGCGGAGCAATCCCTGAGCAATAAATGAAATGTTATTGCTCACAGTACCGGCAGATAAAAATCTCTCTTTCCTGGATAATATCCGTTGCTTTAAATGAACAATCAACCAATTCTTTAAAGCGTCGATTAGCGGATAAACCGATTCTAAAAAATGGATTACGTTATGCTTCATAAGGTGAAATTTTATTTCTAATAAGAATTTCTAAAAATTCATTGACTCGTAATCTAATTTCTAAACAGTGTTTTGAAATATTGGTGCTGTTGAGCTACTCTAAATATTCTGCAAGCGTCAGCCCCATTCCCCCTTCAACCATAAAAAAACTTGGGGCCTCTACAAATATACCCTTCGCAGGGTATATACAAAAGTTTAACAATGTTGACTTTCGGTCAAACATTTTTAATCAACAAAAACTTTTGTATGAAAAAGATTTTCACCATTTTTATTGCTGTACTAGTTAGTATGACATCGTTTGCAAATGATGTGCTGGTTAGCAGCATTTCGCTGGTAGGCCAAACCACGGCTGGCCCATTAAACACCCATTTTACAAATGTCCAGTTTAGTGTAAACTGGAAAAACAGCTGGCGCACCAGCACCAACGAAAGCAATTATGATGGTTGCTGGTTGTTTGTAAAATACCGCAAGCAAAGTACTTCAGTTTGGTTGCATGCTACACTAAATGCAACAGGGCAAACAGCGCCAACAGGCAGTACTTTAAAACCCTCGCTAGATGGTAAAGGTGCCTGGATATACCGGGCTACTGATGGCATTGGTGATGTAACTTTCAACACAGCGCAACTTCGCTGGAACTACGGTGCAGACGGCGTTTTAGACAACGAAAATGTAGAAATACAGGTTTATGCAGTAGAAATGGTGTACTGCCCAACGGCTGCATTCAACCTTGGTAATTCTTCGGCAGAAAATGGCAAATTCAAAGATGGCGCTGTGGATACCTGGTTTCCGATTACGAGCGAGGCAGCCATTACCTGCGGCACCCTCGCTGGCAACTTAAACGCCACCGGATCCTTTTTAGCAAGTGGCACCATCCCCGGCGCTTACCCCAAAGGATACAATGCTTTCTGGACGATGAAATATGAGTTTAGTGAGCAACAATATGTAGATTTTCTGAACACGTTAGATCAAACGAACGCAACCAGCAAAAATAATATCGGTGCAACCGGTTTAGTGCCAAATATGATGGCCGTTACACGTGAAAGAGCAGCACGCAGTTTTAATCCGGCCAATGTAATGAGCTGGTTAGACTGGGCTGCTATGCGCCCAATGACAGAGTTTGAATATGAGAAAGCTTGCCGGGGTGGCAACAACAGCCCTTCTCCATTGGAGTACGCATGGGGAAACACGACCATACTCCAGGTAGCAAGTCCAACTGCACAAGCCACCGCTACAGAAACATGGGGATCAGGTAATGCGGCCTATATTGGGAGCACCGGAGCAATCAGATGCGGTGCCTTGGCTACTGCTACAAGCAATAGAACAAGCAGCGGCGCTACGTTTTATGGTGCAATGGAAATGAGTGGTAATGTGGCTGAATTTGCCGTTTATGCTGGCAATGCTCAAGGTAGATCTTTCACTGGTCTTCATGGAGATGGTGTATTAACAGCCACAGCCGATGCAAACACTGCAAACTGGCCTTCTACAACCAACAACAGCAGTATCATCACCCGCGGCGGCGGATTATCTAACACTACATTTCAGCTACAAGTATGTGACAGGTCCTCAGGGCCACTGGATTATTCATCACCTTCCCCGATATATGGCGGACGTGGCGTGCGTACAGGAGAATAATTTCTTTTCATCTTCAAAATATTAATTATGAAAAGTAAAATAGCGATAGCCTCCTTTACGATTTTATTTGCAGTGGCAGGCAAAGCACAACCACCCAATAATGCCATATTTTTTGGAAGTTCGGGCGATGGTATTTCTGCAGAAAAAAATGTTTCAGCGTCCAACATCATTTTTGCGGGAGGAAGTGGGGATGGTTTCACGAAAGCAACAAACGGCGCAAACGCAAATGATATTTTTAAGGGTGGTAATGGAGACGGTTTTCATTTTTCATCCAACAACGCTGCGTCCAGCAATATATTTTTCGGTGGTAATGGGGATGGCTTTAATGTTTCCACCAATAATGCTGCATCCAATATTATTTTTTTAGGGGGCGACGGCGATGGCTGGAATAAAGCAGGCAATGCAGCGCCATCTAACAACATATTTATCGGCGGTGATGGGGACGGGTGGAGCTTCGCCTTAACAAGTGCTCCGTCCAACAATATTTTTCTTGGGGGCGAAGGAGATGGTTGGTCATCAGTTTACCTTCCCACCGGGCCCTTACCGGTAACCTACCAATATTTTACCGCCTCCAAATTGAACGAAAAAGCTGCGCTGCTTCGCTGGGAAACATCTCAGGAAATAAATACTTCGCATTTTGAGGTAGAGCGGAGTTTGGATGCCATCAGTTTTGCAGCCATTGGACGTATTGCGGCTGCAGGTAATGCAAGCGCTCCTACGGAATACAGTTTTAGCGACTACAATCCTCAAATAGGAGTGAACTATTACAGGCTGAAGCAGGCGGACCGAGACGGATATTTTACTTACAGCCCCGCTCGTGCAGTTCGGTTTGACTTAGTTGAAAATGGGATGGTAAAATACTATCCCAATCCTACCAACGGTATACTGAATGTAGCAATGACGGGTAACCTGAAGTTAGAATCTAAAGTCATCAATGTCAGCAATGCCGCCGGTATAGTAGTTAAGCAGGTTAGAATAGCGGCCAATGGCCCCGACGTTTTTCAGCTTAATATGAACGGGTTTGCGAAAGGCATTTATTTTATCCATGTAAAAAGTAGTACCAGCAATAGCACTTCACGCATTGTACTGCAATAACTTTCTTCTTCATACAAAAAGGCAAAGGGCAACCAGTTTGGTTGCTCTTGTCTTTTATGCGCCTCTCAAAGTTTCCCGTTCCGGCTTGCTGTGAACTGTTAAGAAAACAACTATTTTGTTTAGGGCTGGGGCTAGAAACCCAAAACAAGCTAAATTTGCGGCCATGACTAAATGGATGTTGTTTATGGGTCTCCTGGTTTTTTGTTCCTGCGAAAAAGACATCGATTTGAATTTAAAAGAGTCTGCGCCAGTACTAACGGTAGACGCAGAGATCGAAAACGATCAGGCTCCCCGGGTGGTACTTACCAAAAGCTTTTCTTATTATCAAAAAATAGATGCATCCTTACTTGCAGGTTCTTTCGTACGTAATGCCGAGGTGTATATTTCCAATGGCATCCTTACGCACAGGTTAAAAGAATATGCAGTGCCTTTGGCACCCGGCTTTTCTGCCTATTATTACAGCATAGACAGTGCAAATATTGCAACGGCTTTTGTGGGAGAGTTCGGGAAAAGCTATTCGCTGCGCATCGTGTCGGAAAGTAAAGAATATACTTCCAGTACCGATATTCCTGCCAGAGTAAATTTTCCTGATTCGCTCTGGTTTAAGAGAGCACCTCAAAATCCCGATACCACACTTCGGGTAATGGTAATGAGGGCCACCGATCCGGCAGGGCGTGGCAATTATGTTCGTTATTTTACGAGAAAGAACAGCGAGCGTTTTTTACCCGGCGAAAATGTTTTTGACGACCAGGTAATAGATGGAACTACTTACGAAATTCAATTGCCCCAGGGAATAGACAGGAACAGTAACATGAGCCGGGACAGTAGTTTTTACAAGAAAGGCGATACGGTTACGCTAAAATTCTCTGCTATCAACAAGGCGTCCTATAATTTTTGGAACACCTGGGAATTTTCCTACCAAAGCATCGGCAATCCATTTGCGCAGCCCAATAAAGTTTTGGGTAATATCAGCAATGGTGCATTGGGTGCTTTTATTGGCTATGGCGCAGGCTATAAAACACTGACCGCTCCATAAATGCGTATATGAATTAAATTAGTACACAAAAAAGAATAAATATAAATGGAAAACATTACCAATGAGAAAGTGAGTTGTTTAATTATCGGATCAGGCCCTGCGGGATACTCTGCGGCTATTTATGCAGCAAGAGCCAACATGAAACCCGTGATGTATCAGGGAATTCAGCCCGGCGGACAATTAACCATTACAACCGAAGTGGAAAATTATGCCGGTTATCCTGATGGCGTGCAAGGCCCTGAGATGATGATAGATTTTGAAAAACAAGCTGCAAGAATGGGTACCGATATTCGCTACGGTATGGCTACTAAAGTAGACTTTACACAGCGCCCGTTCATGGTAGAAATAGACGAAGAAAAATGGATTGAAGCAGATGCTGTTATTATCAGTACTGGTGCTTCCGCAAAGTGGCTTGGTTTACCAAGCGAACAAAGATTGAATGGTTATGGGGTGAGTGCCTGTGCCGTATGCGATGGCTTCTTTTTTAAAGGAAAGGAAGTGGCTATTGTGGGTGCCGGGGATACGGCGGCAGAAGAGGCCTTGTACCTTTCCAAAATTTGTAGCGTGGTGCACATGATTGTGCGCAAA
>JBKJKD010000109.1:0-4213 GCA_046597635.1 Ferruginibacter sp.
CCAGGCTTTTGAAAGTGTTTGCATCACAATCAGGTTGGGGTATTCGGTCAATTCCTGTATGAATGTTTTTTGATTGGAGTAGTTGATGTAGGCTTCATCAATGATGACTATGCCTTGGAAATTGTTGAGCAACAATTCTATATCTGCCCGGTTCATATTGTTGCCGGTAGGATTGTTGGGCGAGCAGATGAACAGCAGTTTAGAATTCGCATCCACCGCATTCAAAATACCTTCTACGTCCAGTTGAAAATCTGTGGTGAGCGGTACCTTTCTGATTTCTACATCGTTGATGCTGCCACTCACTTCATACATGCCATAAGTGGGCGGACAAATAATCACATTGTCTGTGCCCGGGTTACAAAAAATTCGGTAGGCAAGGTCTATCACTTCGTCGCTTCCGTTGCCCACAAAAATATTTTCGGCAGGTACACCCTTGATGCGTGCAATTTGAAATTTCAATTGCCATTGCAACGGATCGGGGTAACGATTAAAGGCCTCGGGTAAGGTGGAGCCGAACGGATTTTCGTTGGCATCTAAAAAAATAGAAGCCATGCCTTCAAACTCATGCCTCGCCGAAGAATAAGGTTTTAGTTGCTTGATATTTTCTCTTACGAGAGAACCAATATTTACTTTGCTCATAATGATTGGAGTCTAAGGGTGATGGCATTTTTGTGTGCCTGCAGGCCTTCCGCCTCGGCCATTAATTCTACCGATGGCCCAATGTTTTGGATGCCTTCTTTGGTCAATTGCTGAAAGGTAATTTTCTTTACAAAACTATCTACCGACACACCGCTGTAGGCTTTTGCAAAGCCATTGGTGGGCAAGGTGTGGTTGGTGCCCGAGGCATAATCACCGGCACTTTCCGGAGAATAGTTGCCAAGAAAAATACTACCCGCATTGATCACTTTTTCGCTGAGCGCCAGTGCTTCCTCGGAGGCTATGATCAAATGTTCTGCTGCGTATTCATTTAAGAAATCAAATGCTGTGTTGCTATCTTCCATTACAATCAGGCGACTGTTTTGCAAGGCAAGGGCTGCTACTTCTTTTCTTGGTAACACGGCTAACTGTGCTATGACTTCCCCTTTCACTGCTTGCAACATATTTATGGAAGAGGCCACCAACAGTACCTGGCTGTCGGCGCCATGTTCGGCCTGGCTCAGCAGGTCGGAGGCAACGAAGGCTGGTATCGCAGTGTCATCTGCATATACGGCCAATTCGCTCGGGCCGGCCGGCATGTCGATGGCGATGCCTTCCCTGTTTACCAACTGCTTTGCAGCGGTTACATATTGGTTGCCGGGGCCAAATATTTTACTAACTGCCGGTACGGTTTCGGTGCCGTAAGCCATGGCTGCAACGGCTTGCACCCCTCCTACTTTGCAAATAGTTTGAATGCCTAAGAGCTGCGCTGTGTAAAGAATCACCGGGTTCACGGTGCCGTCTGCATTACTGGGCGTGCACACTACAATCTGGCTACAACCTGCAATTTGCGCCGGAACGCCGAGCATAAGCAAGGTAGAAAAAAGTGGTGCCGTGCCACCCGGAATGTACAATCCTACTTTTTGAATGGCTACCGATTTTCTCCAACACAGCACACCATCGGTGGTAGTAATTTTTTGAATCGTTTCTTTTTGCGACGCATGAAAAAGCTGTATGTTGTTTTTTGCCAATTGTATGGCGGCTTTCAAATCTTCGCTCACCAAACCAACCGCAGCTTCTATCTCCGCTGCGGATACCAGGAGTTCGCTTAGTTCGGCCTTGTCAAATTGTGCTGCGTATTTTTTTACCGCAGCATCTCCATTTGCTTTCACGTCTGCCAAAATCGGATTAACAATTGCTTCCAATGAAGCATAGTTGAATGCCGGCCTTTTTACAAGGGCTGACCATCGTTCTTTTGTTGGATTTATAAAAATTGCTTCCATATTATTTTTTAAAAGCCGTGAGGCATTTTATGCAATCATTTTTTCGATGGGTACTACCAGGATGCCTTCGGCTTCCAGTTCTTTTAATTTTTCAATCACGTCCCAAAAATCATTTTCATTTACCACGCTCTGCACGCTGCTCCAGCCTTCTTCTGCCAGCGGTACAATCGTAGGGCTTTTGCTGCCGGGCAACACGGCCACTATATTATCCAATTGATGATTGGGTGCGTTTAATAAAATGTATTTGTTGTTCTTGGCTGTCTTTACTGCATGTATGCGCATCAACAATTTTTGCAGGATGAGCTTCTTGGCCTCATCCATTTTAGGATCACCCACCAACACTGCTTCAGACTTGAGGATGACTTCTACTTCTTTGAGGTTGTTGGTAAAAAGAGTACTGCCGCTGCTCACCAAATCGCAGATACCATCCGCAAGACCGATGCCCGGTGCAATTTCCACCGAGCCACTGATTTCATGTATCTCAGCAGTTACGCCGTTCCTCTTTAAATACTCCTGAGTGAGGTGTGAGTAGGTAGTGGCTATCTTAAGACCATCAATATCTTTGATGTTGTTGTATGCCATACCCTTTGGCAAGGCAATGCTGAGGCGGCATTTGCCAAAACCGAGTTTGTAAATAAGGTCGATGTCCTTGTTTTTTTCCAGCAATACATTTTCGCCCACAATGCCGATGTCTGCTACACTGTCAAACACATACTGCGGAATATCATCATCTCTCAAAAAGAAAATCTCCAGCGGAAAGTTCTCTGCCGTAGTCTTCAGTTGCTTATTGCCATTGTTGAGTTGGATACCGCATTCCTTGAGCAGCTTTACACTCTCTTCGTACAGTCTTCCCGATTTTTGAATTGCTATTCTTAGCATAACTTATTTTTTAGTACAGAGAACAATGCTTGCTGGTGAAAGTTCGTAGGAACCCCCGGCTAATTTCCCTGCTGTTGGTCAAAAAGAAAAAGGCTCACATTTCTGTAAGCCTTTTATTAAAATATGTGATGTACACACAAATCAACACAGCTTACCCTGGGGTAAAGTATGATGATGATGTATGTTGTTGATTTTTTTCATTAAGAATGCAAAGTAAAGAGGGAAAGTTTACAACGCCAAATAAAATTATGGTCTGCAAAAACCCTGACTACGAGCCTGGGCAAACCTGGAGGATAAAAGCTGTGTGCTGGATGTTGGCATACACCTGGAACGGTGGCTGCCGCAATTGACTACCTTCGGCAAAAAAATCCAAAAGCTCCTTGCCTTTGTGCCAACAACAGGTGATAAGTATGGAACGCCCTTCAGGATATGATGGGAAATCAACGGTACGCTGGTAATAATTGGCTGATATACGATTAAGTACTAATTTCCCTAACAGTAGACAGCGAGGCATCATATATAACATTTTTTACATTATCACTGATGCTATAAACAACCTGCCTACCGGCAGGCAGATACAAAAAGTTGTTTACTAAAATATAAATTTTCAATGATTTGAATTTTTGGGATGTAGCATCTTATAACATCAATCATTGTGTTAGCGGTAATCGTGTGGAAACTCTGTACTCCTGAATCTTAAATGGCATGATGAGACTAATTGCGCTTTTTTTATTTCTTTCAGCTTTGGCAGCCTGTACCTCCAATAAGGAAACTAAGCCACATTTTAATTCAATAGAGTTCTCTTATTTCGACATTTCGCCAATGTCATTTACTCTAAAAATTGACAATCAAGACTCAATTTTTCTAAAACAAAACTTTACACACGATAACAGTATAAGAAACGACACGACTTACAAGGGAGTGCTTACTGGAGGATTGAACCAACAGCTTGATAGCTTAATGGCTATCATCAATTTCAACAAGCTCGATTCAGTTTATGAAACTGGCCACATAGATGGAGATGAATATAGTTTATATATCGATGGCGACACTTTGAAAAAGCATTTTAAGGTTCACAGCATGACACCACCAAAAGAACTTGAAGCGTCAAAGGAACTTTTTTTAAAAATCAGAATGAGCTTTTTGCCTAGTGACACGACAACATATCTTCCTTTAAACCCTCCTAAAACACAAATGCAAGGCAGTCCGAAATGTTTTATCCTAAATGACATCACAAGTGACAAGTTTTACTTAGCAGATTCGGTAAATGGAACTTTCCGACAAGGCTACATCAGCCAATCGCCGTTAGTTGCCATTGACGGTATCCTCTTTAAATATCAAAAGAAGTTAGATACAGTATTTTTGCCCTTGTCAAAAAGTGAGATTCTAAATATATCATTTATTAATAAGAAGGA
>JBKJKD010000275.1:0-3366 GCA_046597635.1 Ferruginibacter sp.
AGCAAAAAGTGTTAGACGCTGCGCAGATTCAGAAAGATGATAAAACGCTTACGGAGTACTTTGCCTGAATGTTATTTTTGGCAAAGTACTCCGTAAGCGTTTTATCATCTTTCTGAATCTGCGCAGCGTCTAACACTTTTTGCTTTTCCTGTGCGGCAGCCATGGCTATGTTTCTTGCGCTGTCTGCCTGCTCACGGGTTTTAAAAATGTTTACTACTTTGGCTGTGGTAAACAGGAAATTTCCTTTTTTAAAGAAAGCAGGAATTCCTTGTGGTGCATTTTTGAAAGCACTGTCCACCATAATTCTGATGACAAGACTATCGCCTTTTTTTAACTGACCCAAAATTTTGAAATAGGCTGGCGGCATGTTTGCAGAATCCAATACTTCAAAAGCTGGTCCCTGTGGAGAGGTCCTTGTATCAGAAATAACGGAATCTTTCTTGCCATCGTTGTACAACTGGGCAATTTCCATTTGCATAAACTGTCCGTACGCTACTTTCTCTCCGTTGCCAGAAGAAATGATTTTGTATTCTATGCCTTCGTCCCCTTTTTTAAAAGACTCTTTGCAGGCAGATAAGGCAAAAATTGCCAGTGCTAAAACCAATGAAACTTTTCTCATTTTTCTTTATTGTTTGTTTTAAAATTGATAAGTTGATAAAATGTCCCGATTCTCTTTCATGGCAGTAATAAAATGAGTGACTGCATTGTCAAGCGTGTCGGTTGTTTGGCCGCCGGCTGCATTAAAATGCCCGCCTCCACCAAAGTATTTTCTTGCAAAAGTATTTACATCTACGTCGCCCTTGCTGCGAAAAGAACATTTGCGTTCTTCTCCCCTGTCTATAATGATTGCCGCCATCTTTATGCCTTCAATACTCAGCGGATAGTTTACCAAACCTTCGGTATCCCCGGTTTTGATATCATATTTCAACAGGTCTGCTGCGGGTATGGCTATAAGGGCCGTGTTGTATTCATAAAAAACCTGCATTCTGTTTAGCAACACATTGCCAATAAAACGCAACCTGGTTTCTGAGAAATTATCGTAAATGGCTTCATGCACCTTGCTATGCTTCAGACCCTTGTCTTTTAAAAAAGCCACCAGGCGATGCACATTGGCGCTGGTAGAAGGAAACCGGAAAGATCCAGAGTCCGTCATCACGCCTGTATAAATACATTCAGCCACTTCTTCTGTAATTAAATCTCCGTTGCCCGACTCCACTATAAAATCGTACACCATTTCTGCGGTGCTGCTTTTGTTGGTGTCGCTTACGCCGTAGGTAAACACTTCTGTTTGTGGCTCCCGGTGGTGATCTATCAAAATGCGTTGCCCCTTTGCTGCAAGTAAGGCCGGCTCCATTTTGCGGGTACGGCTTAGCGTATTAAAGTCCAGGCAAAACAGCCAGTCTGCGTTTTCTATCAGGGTATTGGCTGCCTCGGTATTGCGTTCGTAATCCATCACCGTTTTCACACCCGGCATCCAATCTAAAAAGTTCGTCCAATTGGTGGGAGAAATAACCAACACCTCGTGCCCCAACTTAAGCAGCACATGGTAAAGTGCCAATGTAGAACCCATTGCATCGCCGTCTGGCTTTTGATGCATGGTAATTACCACCTTTTTTGGTACGGTCAATTCTGTAAATAAAGCGGATATTGATTGCATAACGAGGCGCAAAAGTAGGGTTAATTAGCTAATCAGCAAATTAGCAACAACGCTAATTAGTAAGAAACCTATCTTTGCGCCCAAAATTAATAAGATGACTAACAGAACATTCACTATGATTAAACCGGATGCCACTAAAAAAGGCCATGCCGGTGCTATATTATCTATGATCAATGCGGCAGGTTTTCGCATTGTGGCCCTTAAAATGACACACCTGAGTGAGGAAAAGGCCGGACAATTTTATGAAGTGCACAAAGAGCGTCCTTTTTATGGCGAATTGGTTGGGTTCATGAGCAGCGGTCCTATTTTCGCAGCTATTCTTGAAAAAGACAATGCCGTAGAAGATTTTCGTAAACTGATAGGCGCTACCAACCCTGCACAGGCGGAAGAAGGTACCATCCGTAAACTATATGCCGCTTCTATTGGCGAGAACGCCGTACACGGAAGTGACAGCGACGAAAATGCTGCGATTGAAGGCAACTTCTTTTTTAGCAGACTGGAGCAATTTTAATTTTAATAAAGTATAGAAAAAGCCACTGCGTAATCAGTGGCTTTTTTGTGCCCGGCACCGGCAAGTTTCTACACGCTTTTTTTGGATGGAGGGCTTTGCCTATATTGCAAATTCTTATGCAGCTAGTCTCGCTAACCATTATTCGATATAAAAAGAGCTTTGTGCCGTTTGCGATTTTGGCCATGGCGCTTTTCCATTTTCCCTTGTGGTTCAACAAGCGTCTGTCATTTTATAAGCTGATGGGCTCTGGCAAAAACGGCACCTTCGATAAATCACCCGATTGGCAGCAATGGGCGATACTGACGGTGCAGACTGAAGTGACAAGTGCTGGCTACAACGGGGAGAATCTATGCCAGCGCCAACTGCTGGGTGGCTTCATCAACGGATGGTTTAAATTCTTTAAATGCGAAACCTACCAACTGCTGATGGAAGCCATAGAAAGCCACGGACTCTGGGATGGGAAAAGAGCTTTTGGTGAATTGCCAGCTAAGTCAGACTACGAAGGGCCGGTGGCCATCCTTACAAGAGCTACTATACGACTGAACAAGCTTAAGTATTTTTGGGAGAACGTAGCGCCGGTGGCAAACGAAATGCGGGTGGCCAAAGGATTTCTTTTCTCCGCCGGTGTGGGCGAAGTTCCCTGGATAAAGCAGGCTACGTTTAGTGTGTGGCAAAGCAAGGAAGATATGAAGGCTTTTGCTTATGGTATGAAAGTGCACACGGAAGTGATTCAAAAAACAAGAAAACAGAACTGGTACAGTGAAGATATGTTTACCCGTTTTCGGATCATTCAAACCAGCGGGACGTTGAGAGGCGTTAACCCCCTTTCTGATATATGATGTAGGATGTATGATTTCTGATTTAGGATGTATGATGTCTGATCTACGATGTATGATGTTCGATTTCTGATATTTGATTTGTGATGGATGATGTATGATGTCTGATCTACGATGTATGATGTTTGATTTCTGATATTTGATTTGTGATGGATGATTTAGATTCCGATTGTTTAAGTTGACGATTACATTTTTTAAGGGCACCCATTTACTAATCACTAATCACTAATCAACTAATCAACTAATCAACTAATCAACTAATCAACTAATCACCATTGACCATTCACCATTGACCATTCACCATTGACCATTGACCATTGACCAAAAAATCGCCATATGAAGAATATAAAAATTATTGAAGC
>JBKJKD010000281.1:0-4055 GCA_046597635.1 Ferruginibacter sp.
CACTTGCGGCTCCCGGAGTGGGTACGAAATATTTTGTTTTCAAAAACCCTCCGACAGCTTTGTGTGGGAGGGCGTGCTAACGGTAGAGGGCATGGGCAAACTCGGATTGGTGTGCGACATGGATGAAGAGGGCAACGGCTATTTTATGTCGTTTGATATTGCGCATGGCGAAACCACCATTCGCTCCTGGGGTTTTAACCCAAAAGACAACAAACAGAATTTTATTTTTAATGATATTCAAACGGCGCTCTTCAACATGACCAGCGAGGCTTCGCTTCATTTCAAATTGATACGCTATGGCAACTATATAGAGCTAAGTGTAAATGGCGTAGTGAAACTTACCCTGATGGATTATACTTTTTCGGGTTCCGGAATCGGCCTCTACGCTGCATCTTCTGTAATAGCGCTGCAGCACTCTTTGCTACACATGCTGCCCGACCCTCCGGAAGAATACGCCAGCCCGGAGGAAGGGAAGGCATAGAGTGGGGGGTAGAGCAGGCAGCGGCATTCATGATAACTACATTACGCTGTTAGCTTACAGGCCCCTTATACAAAACAATACCCGAACCATTTATTTCGTGCCGAATGCGTTAATATAAATGGAGTTTTTAGCACAGATTGATAATAGTTGGCTAATATATTTTTAAGGTCTAATTTCCCTGGTGCAACTGACAAAGAGTTTCAGCCAATTGCAAAGGCAGGCTTTGGTTCGGGGCTAGACAAACATTGTTGGACATCAGTTTTAACTTCAACAAAATATTGAATTGTCTGGGCTGCAGTTCTGCGCTGACAAATATAAAATTCCAGCACAGCACGACATATAGCAACAAATATGACCGACACTATAAATACTAAGTATCAAACTTTTTTTAGCAGACTGGGCGCAACATTAATTGACACCGTTATTTTCTTACCGGTTTTATTTCTCAGTAACGAGATGTTCGGTCCTAATCCTGAAAAATCAATTGGTTGGCAAATTATTCAAAACGGGCTTTTCTATGCATACTCAATAATTGGACACTCACTTTATGGACAAACTATTGGTAAGAAAATTACTTCAATAAAAGTTGTTCAAAATCAAGACGAGAATAAACTGCTTTCTTTTTATCAGTCTTTTATGAGAGACAGCATAGGTGTTGCAATTTTTTTATTACAAATATTAATTCTTATTTTTAATTACGGTGATACTGAAATTGGAGAACAAATCATATCATTATCAACCTTGGTTTGGATAGTTGCTGAAACGGTGACAATGCTTTTTAATAAGAAAAGACGTTCAATTCACGACTACATTGCAAATTCAGTTGTCATAAAAACTAAAAGTTGCCACAAATTAGTACTCCAACCGTCAGTTTGTAAAGACCTATAAGGTTTTAGAAAGCTTGTAGGTTTATTACAAGAAAACAGTAACCTATCTGGCAAATATTTCGCAGGTTTATTCAGCAGCATAGCAGAGTGGTTATTGGCTTTCACCTCATCATAGTCATCCAAAACAATCCTTCTTGTCCATTTCTTATGGTTGACTAATGAGCAAATAAAAATGCCGGCCACAAAGCCGGCATCCTCTTTCTCATCAAAACTATTGCTTAAAACTTCCAACCCACTGTGGCCACTATATTTCCTTGTGTTTGTCTGGTAACGGCATAAGTGTTGGCCCGGTCCTCCAGGCGGTAAGGGAAATTGGCATCTTTACTGATGTTGTGTACGTAGGTAAGATCTATAAACACCCCCCTGTGGCGGTAACCGAGGCCACCGCTTAGCAGCATTCGGTTGGCTTTAAAGGCGGCGTCTTTGTAGGGGTTGCTATAATAAGCAGCACCCAGTCTTGCCATAATGGTGTTGAACTTTACTTCGCCACCCAGTCGGAAATTGAATGCGCCTTTGTACTGATCTTTTAATACTTCATTCAAAGCTTTGTAATAATCCTTGTCTTCCTGTGTTGGTGTTTCGGCATCGCTGCCAAAGCGACTCCCCTTATGGTTTACATACTCTATATCTGCAGTAATAAATCCTTTTTGCTTTTTTACATTTTCAATTTCCCTGAACACATAGGAACCGCTGATAATGGCTTTCCAGGGAGAATTTTGTAAGTAGCGGGCTTCGCCGGGTTGTGCGTTGGTAAATGTATTGGATGATTCAGAGAATGTTTCTGACTGGCCACTTGGCGTTTCCAGGTTTGCGGTGAGGCTGGCAGTGCGCTCATCTCTCATAAAAATAATGGAGGGAGAATGCAACGCAAGACCTATACGGATAAATTCCTGTGGTTTGTAAATGGCACCCAGTTTTACATTGAAACCTACACCGGTGCTTTGAAAGTTATCACGGTAATCAAAAGAGCGGAAGCCGTTCATGTTGTTGGCAGAAGTATCTGCTTCGGTGAACTGCATAGTGCTCTTGTAGTTTACAATCGGAATGCCGAGTGTACCGCCAAAATACCACTTGTCTCCTTTATTAAAAGCACCTGCAAGCGCCACTTCATAGATGCCGCCTGTGCTGGTTCTGAGCATGTCTTGTTGAAGGGCTTGGCCGGCATCCAATATGGTTTCGGGTGCGCCCCTTACTTGCAAAGTACCGCCAACTCTCACGGTATCTATAAGGAAGGTTTGCAGGCCAAGAGCTGCCGTGTAAGGCAGGGGCGATAATGTATTAAGCACTTCGTCTATAGATCTCCCGCTTTTCGCAAATTCCTCTGCAAACTGCTCGCTAAAGGAGCTGAAATTATTGAGTCCCTTGTAACGAATGGTATTGGTGAAGTTGGCCGTTTGGGTAAAGGCTACACTAAATGCGCTACTATTGGCAGGCTGGTAACGATTGTAGCTGCCAATTACGATACCGGTGGGGCCGAGGCTAAAGCTGTTCTTCTTTTCATTGGTGCTGGTCTGCCTGTAATCTGCCTTTATTTTATTGAGGGCAAAGCCAGGTGTGATTACAACTTCCTTGGTTTTGTAAAAGCCAAGGCCTGCCGGGTTTACAAATGTGCTGGTAATTTCGCCACCAAGCGAACCCATGGCGCCACCAATAGCCATAGTGCGTGCGGTACCATTTTGCGGAAACCAGCTATACCTCAAGGCATCTTCCGGTACCTGTGCAAATGTGCTGGCTGAGGGGTACAAGAATAGCAGCAGTAAATATTTTTTCATCGCAAATATTTTTAAAATACTCAAAAGGTTATGTAGTTAAACGCCGTTACTTTCAGGGGCAACGGCGTTTACAATTAGTTGTTTCTTACAGGCCTGCTCACCGGAGTGCCAGAGCTTCCTGAGCTGGATGAGGAAGAACTGCTGCGGCTGCTGCCAGAATTATTAGAAGGACTGTATGTTCTTGTGCTATTGTTATCATAACTACCGCTGCTACGGCTACTGTTGTTTGTTTTGCCACTGCCTGCGGGTGTAATAATCCTGCGAAGAAAAGAGCCACTGCTGTTGCTGTTGTTATACGAACGGTTGGCAGGAACCCACCTGGTTTCCCCGGTCTTGTTGTTGGCTACCACCAATGTCGGATTCTTATAACTGCCGAGGTTGGTGCGCCTTGGTGTGGTGTTTTTCGGGTTCACGATAGTGTAACCTGGTAAAAATACAGGTCGGTTGTAGTAGTAGGGGTTATAATAATACCCATAATTATATCCATAGCGATAGGGGTCGTATCTGTATGTGTAATCGTAATCATCGTTGATGTCTCTCCAACGACGGTCTCGGGTAGCCATGCGTATTTCCCTTTCTTCGTAAGTGTCGGTGCGTTCGTTAGTTGTGCGTACCTCTTCTTTTGTATCTGTATCATACAGCACCCTAACTGGTGAAAAATATACATCATCGGGAGTTTGGCCGCTTTTGTAAGCGGTGCTGCAACTGCTAATGGAAACGGCGGTAATGGCCAGGATAAGTAGTTTAAGGTTCATGGCGAATCTATTAAATTATGAATGATAAAGGTACTCTTTTAATGCTCTACAAATTTGCAAAAACATTTGTTATAAGACGAGCCAAATTATTTTTTTTCTGTTAAAGATGTCACAATTAGAAATATGTAGAAAGCTTTAGGTCAGGGCTTGTTTGCTGAGG
>JBKJKD010000345.1:0-5307 GCA_046597635.1 Ferruginibacter sp.
GGCGAAGTGAGGCACAAGGGCATTAAATATCCCAGCGAAGTAGTACTGGATGAAATGGATTGGCAGCCCATTCAACTTAAAAGCAAAGAAGGCCTTGCCCTTATCAATGGTACACAGTTTATGAGTGCCTATGGCATGCACAATTTAATGAAGGCAGAAAAATTGATGAACTGGGCCAACATCATTGCAGCCTTCAGTTTTGATGCTTTTGATTGCCTGGCTGATCCCTTGAACGAGCACATTCATGCGGTGCGTTCGCACAAAGGCCAGGTGAGCGTAGCAAAAAAAATGCGGGAACTGTTGACCGGAAGCAGCATCAGTCTGCAACCAAAACAACAGGTGCAGGATCCTTACAGTTTTCGCTGCATACCGCAAGTGCATGGCGCCACGCAGGATACGATCGATTATGTATTGTCGGTTTTTGAGAAGGAGATCAATTCTGTAACAGACAATCCCAATATTTTCCCCGATGAAGACCTCATTGTAAGTGGTGGAAACTTTCACGGCCAACCGTTGGCGTTAGTACTCGATTTTTTGGCCATCGCTATGAGTGAGCTGGCCAGTATCAGCGAACGCAGAACTTACCAACTTATCAGCGGGCAAAGAGAACTGCCGCTGTTTCTCGTTAAAGATGCGGGCCTTAACAGCGGCTTCATGATTCCACAATATACCGCCGCCGGTATCGTGAGCGAAAACAAGCAACTGTGCACGCCTGCCAGTGTTGATTCTATATCCAGCAGCAACAACCAGGAAGACCATGTGAGCATGGGTGCCAATGCTGCCACCAAATGCAAGAGAGTAATTGATAATGTAGAGAAAGTTTTAGCCATCGAATTGCTAACTGCTGTGCAGGCTCTTGAGTTCAGACGCCCTTTGCATACATCTCCCGATTTAGAAAAAATTATTACTGCTTTCAGAGAAGTAGTGTCTTTTAATGACGCAGACAGGTTGATGCACGATGATATGATGTTGGCGATTAAATTTTTGCAGGGAGAAGGAAGGTGAAAGTCAAAGGTCAAAGGTGAAAGGTCAAAGGAGAAAGGTGAAAAGCGAATCGGCGGTTGAATTGCCCCGCCCTTCAGGGCCGGGATAAGGTAAATAAAACAACCGAGGGGCTTTGGCCCGAATAATAATGTTATCCTACGTAAAATGACACCGTCAACTATCACCTATGAACCACCACCCATGAACCATCAACTATGAACTATCAACTCTGCACTCACCTGAAAATTCCCGCCCAGTTGTTCAATACAAAGAGTAGCAAAAACAGCCCGGCGGTTACGATGGCTGCAGGCATAAATGCAAAAGCAAGTACTACCGTGCAAATGCCCAGCACAACCAACACCATCGAAATTTTGTTTTGTGTGCCGTGACTTTTAAAGGACAATGGATATTCGATATTCCCCAAGGGAACACTCATAGCCAGAAACGCAGCCATAGCAAGGTAAGTAGCAGATACAAGGTTTTTATTTTCGGCTGGTAGGAGCAGTGCTGCAATAAAGCAAATGAGCCCCGCCAGTAAGGAGGCCATCACGCTCATGGCCGTAACTTTTTCTGTTTGCGAAAGTGCATATTTTCCATCGGGGTGAAAAAGCAGAAAGAAGTTGGCCAATGGCGTAATGAGCCATGAAGTGAGGATGAATAAAAGATAGGCAGATACCAGGATGGTCACCATATTTTCATTACCGCCCTGTAGCCTAAGGAGCGAAGACGAGACCCGCACTGCAAGGTATAATCCTACAGGGATGATCCACCTCATTTTTTTGCCTTGGTTGTTTAGCCAAAAGCTATACAGCAACAACCAGCGATAGGGAGCAATTTTAGATTTCAATGCTTCCTTTAAACCTTCCTGTGCGTTGTGCATTTGAGGATTGATGCGCAGCGCTTCTTTAAAATGTCGGGTAGCAGTTTTGTGCTGGCCCTTTTCCAGGTAGTTCCAACCAACAGTGCAATGCGTATATTCATTATCGGGATCCTGAGCCAGTGCATTTTGCATGGTGTCAATGGCGTCGGCGGTCTTGCGCATTTTGTTCAACGCAATAGAACGGGCATTGAGGCAAGTGATGTTTTCTGGTTCTATAGCCAGTCCTTCATTAGCCATATCCAGCCCTTCACTAAACTTTTTTTGCTCCAGCAAAACATGCGACATCAGGCCATAATTTTCAACAAACCATGGGTCCATAGACTGCGACTGCTGAAACGCCTCCATCGCAAGCTTGTTTTTGCCGGCGCTGTAATATCCAAATCCCAATAAATAAAAATGATAACTGGCAGGCTCAAGGGCAAGCACGTTTTGCATGGTAGCAATGCCTGCTTCAAAATTCTTTTGTGCAAACTGGCTGCGAGCCATCAGTGCCAGCGCATCTACATTTTCCGGGTCTTGCTGCAGCACAATTTTTATTTGCTGCACGGCATCCGCTATTCTGCTTTGTTGCAACAGCAAGCGGGCTCTTTCTAAATTTACTTCCGTGTCGTTCATGGGCAAGGTGGTAGGGTGGCTCCTTTATTTTTTGATCTTGAGGTATTTTAAAATATCGTCGTACACGCCCGACTCGTTGCTGTACAACGCATAGTTGCGGGCAGATGCAAACCACTCCTTGGTGGTTGGCTGGTGTTTTTTTACGGCGTTTAAAAGGTCTTTGGTATGGATGGGCTGCACGCTTCCCTTGCTGATAGATTCCCACAACTTTTCTTCCACCGCAATGTCGATGATGGCATTCAAGTCGGCACCAGAATAATCGGCTGTAACAGATGCTATTTTGCGGGTATCAATATCTACGGCTGGCTTGGCTTGCAACAGCGATTTTAAAATATCTTCCCTTGCTTCATCATCGGGAGGGCCTACAAAAATTACCCGGTCAAAACGCCCGGGTCTTCTAAAGGCAGCATCAATATTCCAGGGAGCATTGGTGGCAGCAAGTACCAATACACCTTCATTGTCGGCATCTACACCATCCAGCTCTGCTAAAAATTGGTTGATCACATGGCGCATAGCAGATTGCTTCATATCGCTGCGGCTACCACCGAGGGCATCGGCTTCATCAAAAAATAATACGCAGGGTGCGCTGCGCCGGGCCAGCTCAAAAACATCGTGCAGGTTTTTTTCGCTGTTGCCAATCCACATATCCAATATATCGTGCAAGCCAATGTTTATAAACTTTGCATCTATTTCTCCCGCCGTAGCTTTAGCTATAAACGTTTTGCCGCAGCCGGGCGGGCCATACAATAAAATGCCGCCGCCACTTTTTTTGCCAAACGCTTTGTAGAGTTCTGGGTTTTTTAAAGGCTGAATGATCTTTATAGCGATTTCTTCCTTCACCTTTTTCATACCACCTACGTCTGCAAACTTTGTAGTAGGCTTTTCCATGAAATACTGCTCATCACCTTCAAAGTCATCAAATAGTCCCTCCATATCGTTGGACGATGCCGGTATGCGCAAAGCCTTGTCTATTTCTTCGTCAGGGTAGCCAGGGAAGATTTCCATCAGCGCCTGGTGTGCTTCTATGGCCTGGCTGATAGAATTTTCTTTGATCAGGCTTTTAATATATAAGAGTCTTTCCGGAAGTTCTAATTCTTCAATTTGCTCAAAAACAACTATGGCTGCAGAAAATTTTTGTTGGTTGTAATAGGCAGTACCCAAACCAGCCTGTGCTTTGTCGTGATTGGCTTTTAGGTTGAGTACATATTTAAACTGGTCGGCTGCCTCATCGTTTCGCCCATGCTGCAGCATCATGTCTGCCACCTGCAGGCGCAGGGGTATATTTTGCGGGGAAACTTCCAGCGCTTCCAATAAACTTTCTATAATATCCATCAGTCGTTTGTTTTTTGTTTACTGCCTTTGCGGGTTGCAGCGGCTAATTTTTGTTTAACCAAACCTCTTGGCACAGACCGCCAAAGGTAATTCTTTAAATATATTTATTAGGCAGGTTTTAGTAATTTAGGATCCGTGGTAACTGCTGCCAGGAGCGCAGCCTAAGCCGCCTAAACCAAACATTAAACTTACTTTTTATGCTCACTGCACAAACATACGACGCCGTTAAATACAAGACACCTACGGGTCCCACAATTTCCTGCAAGGGCTGGGTGCAGGAGGCTGCTTTACGTATGTTGCTCAATAACCTTGACCCTGCCGTGGCTGAGCGCCCCGATGATCTTATCGTTTATGGAGGCCGGGGCAAAGCAGCCCGCAACTTTGAAGCGCTGGACAATATTATCAAGGCATTAAAAATATTAGAAAACGACGAAAGCCTGCTCATACAAAGCGGCAAGCCCGTTGGCATTCTTAAAACACATAAAGATGCACCAAGGGTACTCATCAGCAACAGCCAGCTCGTACCCAACTGGGCCAACTGGAAACATTTTGATGAGCTGGAAAAAAAGGGTCTAATGATGTATGGCCAAATGACCGCCGGAAGCTGGATATACATCGGCAGCCAGGGCATAGTGCAGGGCACTTATGAAACTTATGCAGCTATTGCCGATAAACATTTTGGCGGCACATTAAAAGGAACATTGAATGTAACTGCCGGCCTTGGTGGCATGGGTGGCGCACAACCATTGGCCATTACCATGAACGAAGGTGTAGCTTTGATTGCAGAAGTAGAGGAGTGGCGGCTTGACAAGCGCATAGAAACAAAATACCTCGACGAAAAACATACCAGCATTGATGAAGCCATCAATGCGGCCGTGCATTATAAAAGAATGGGAGAGGCAAAAAGTGTAGGTGTGGTTTGCAATGCAATTCACCTGTTAGACAGACTCATTCAGCGGGATATTATACCCGATACCCTCACCGATCAAACAAGTGCCCACGATCCGCTCATCGGGTATATACCACATACCCTCAGCAACGAAGCGGCCAGTGTTTTAAGAGAACAAAACGCCGATCATTACACCGAACTCAGTTACGAAAGTATGTACCTGCATGTAAAGTTGATGCTCCAGCTAAGAGACAAAGGCGCCATCACATTCGATTACGGCAATAACATTCGGGCAAGAGCTTTAGAGTACGAAGAAAAAAATAAAATTAAGTTAGAAGAGTCCAAAGCCTCCCCTTTAGGGGGCGGGGGGGGACTCTTCCCCGGCTTCGTTCCCGCCTACATTCGCCCTCTATTCTGCGAGGGCAAGGGCCCATTCAGATGGGCAGCACTCAGTGGTGACCCGGCAGATATTGCTATAACGGACGAACTGATACAAAACATGTTTCCCCAAAACACCGGCATGCTGCGCTGGATGAAAATGGCGCAGGAAAAAATTGTTTTCCAGGGATTGCCGGCACGCATTTGCTGGCTAGGCCAGGGCGAAAGA
>JBKJKD010000064.1:0-18997 GCA_046597635.1 Ferruginibacter sp.
CCATCCATTTGGGCAGCACCAGTGATCATGTTCTTTACATAATCGGCGTGACCCGGGCAATCTACGTGTGCGTAGTGGCGAGAATCAGTTGCATACTCAACGTGAGCTGTATTAATCGTAATACCCCTTTCTTTTTCTTCCGGAGCACCATCAATATCATCATAATTTTTTTTCTCCGCTAAACCTCTTTTTGACAAAACATCGGTTATAGCGGCTGTAAGTGTTGTTTTACCATGATCTACGTGACCGATGGTACCAACGTTAAGATGGGGCTTATCCCTCTTGAATGATTCTTTTGCCATTGTTTAATTTTTAATATTTGTTTTGAAAAATGGTTTTGCTTTTGAGTCTTAAAACCATCGACTTTTATTTTTTAGTACAAAAAAATCATACTAAACATTCGTTCAATCTTAGCTTTTGAAATTGACTAAAACTAAAAAAGAGCCATCAGTGAGAATCGAACTCACGACCCCTTCCCTACCAAGGAAGTGCTCTACCCCTGAGCTACGACGGCTTTTGTCAAAATAGATGACAGTTGACCGTTGTGAGTTGACAGAGGCATTGATGTCATCTGTCATCTTTCTTTCTGACAACTTTACCTGAGCGGAAGACCGGGCTCGAACCGGCCACCTGAAGCTTGGAAGGCTACCGCTCTACCAAATGAGCTACTTCCGCTAATCAATTTGAAGATTTGATAATTTGCCGACTTGGTAATTAAAAAACCTCCAAAATTTAAAAGAACTAAGCAATCTTCAAATTACCAAATCAGATAATTATCAAATTGATTATGTGGGCAGAGTAGGTTTCGAACCTACGTACTCCGAAGAGAACAGATTTACAGTCTGTCGCCTTTAACCACTCGGCCATCTGCCCATAAATAAATTACAGAGCCGAAAACTGGAGTCGAACCAGCGACCTACTGATTACAAATCAGTTGCTCTACCAACTGAGCTATTTCGGCAATTTTGTTTAAGCGAGGGCAATGTTATTAAAATTTAGGGATTAAACATCACGCTAATTCAAATTCTTAATGCACCAACCCTTAAAGTTTAAAAGAACTTTCCCACAAAATCGTGTGCTGTTGCGCACCCTTTTTTTTGGGAAGGCAAAGGTAAGTGAAAATGATTAATACAAAAACTTTGCAAAAGAATTTTTTTGAGTTTTTTTAAATCACCAACAAACAAAAAATATCCTGCCTTTGCAAAGGCAGGATATATGAGTTTAACACCCATTCAAATCAGGCTGCGAGTTTTTCTTTTTTCCGTTTTATTTGAGTAATAACGGCATCCATTGCCTCATCAAAACTTTCTTCAAAAGACTTACAAGAATGTTTTACAAAAAATTCATGTCGGGGTACAATCACCTTTATCTCTGCGATCTTATCTTTTATGTTGTGTACAACATTGTCTAGTTTTAAGTACACATCCACTTTCGTGATGCCATCATGAAACTGTGACAACTTCGCTATTTTCTTTTCTATATAAGATATTAATTTGGAATCTGCATCAAAATGCACAGTTTGAATGTTTACGGTCATAATACTCTTAATTTAATAGTGAAAGAATAAATCTGTTTAGGTAGCAATTATTACATAGGCAGAAGAAGTTTTTAAGAGGTGATTGCAATAGCTTTTTTCTATTATAAAGTTACCAATACCCACGGGTAATACAAAATAAAAAAACTCCAAGTAAATAATTTTTTATTCAGGCTTTGGGATGGGCTTTTTTATGAGCATCTTTCAACTTTTCTATACTATTATGGGTATATATCTGTGTAGCTGCAAGACTGCTGTGGCCCATCAATTCCTTTATAGCATTTATGTCAGCTCCATTATTGGTAAGGTGGGTAGCAAAGGAATGGCGCAGAATATGGGGACTTTTTTTGTCAATGGTAGTTACCAGGCCAAGGTACTTTTTTACAACATCATATACATACCTGGGATACAATTTGTTACCTTTTTTGTTGAGCAGCAAAGGCCCCGTAGCTGTTCCTGGAAAATGCAGCTTTTTTTGCTCCTGGTATAACAAGAGGCTGGCCCTTAGCGCTGAGCTTATCGGAATAATTCTTTCCTTATTCCCCTTACCCAATACCTTTAAAGAGGAGTTTGCAAAATCTACATCGCCTTGTTGAAGGCTAATTAATTCCGCCTGGCGTAGTCCGCAGTTATACAAAATCTCAAGAATCAGGCGTTCTATGCACCCCTGCCAGTCATCGCTAAAGGCCACATGTTTAAACAAAGTGTCTATATCCTTCTTATCAACAAACTGTGGGAGCCTTTTCGGATTTTTAGGAGATGAAATCGCACCCATGGGGCTTTGCAAGATGACCTCCTTTTTAATGAGATGCTTAAAGAAAGAACGCAGACTAGATATTTTTCGATTAATTGTTTTAGAAGTATTACCCACTTCCCTAAGGTTGGCCAGCCATGTGCGAACAAAGGCTGGCTTTATCTGCTCGACACTGGTTTCGGCGAACTCCCGTTCTAAGAAAAGGTTGAAGGCTACCAGATCGTTTTCGTAAGAAATAAGTGTATGCCTGCTGTATCTTTTTTGAAATTTAAGATAGCTAAGAAATTCCTGGATATGATATGTGGTAGTTACAGGCATAAAAAAACTGATAACCAAAGTTAGCTATAACCGGTTATCAGTTGAATATGTTGCGACCTAATTATCTGATTAATCAAATTTGCCACCTGCCAACTGCTGCTTGTAGACAGCTTTTAGCATTTCTGTGCGACGCCTGATAGACGGCTTAATGAAAGCCTGTCTTTCTCTTAACTGCAACAAAACACGACTTTTCTCAAATTTCTTCTTGTACTTTTTGAGCGCTTTATCTATGTTTTCGCAATCTTTAGAATCGATAATAAGCATTGTATATACCTCCTTTATGTGAAAAAATTCTGTCTTTTCTTCCGACAGGGTGGCAAAGATAGCAGTTTTATTTAAAAAAAGAAATTCTTATGACAATTTCCGAAATTTGATAAATGTTTACAGGAATAATAGAAACCATAGGGACGCTTGCAGCCACTGAGCGTGAAGGTACGAATGTCAGCTTTTGGATAAACTCTGATCTTTTCGACAGCCTCAAAGTAGACCAAAGCCTCAGCCACAACGGGGTTTGCCTCACTATTGAAGCACTTAAAAACAACATGCACAGGGTAACAGCCATAGCAGAAACATTACTCAAAACAAATTTGGGTACTCTCGAGGCAGGAGATTCTATAAACCTGGAGCGGTGTATGCAAATGAATGGTAGAATTGATGGCCATATTGTACAAGGCCATGTAGATACTACTGCCGCCTGCACCAAAGTTGTTGAGCAAGACGGAAGCTGGCAATATGAATTTAAAATAGCTGAAGAATTTTCAACCCTTATTATTGAAAAAGGCTCTATAACAGTCAACGGAATCAGTCTAACACTGTTCAATATTACCAGGAATAGCTTTACTGTAGCTATCATCCCTTACACTTTTGAGCATACGAATATGTACAAACTTAAACAAGGCGATATGGTGAACATTGAGTTTGATATGATTGGGAAATATGTAAATCGAATTCAAAGCCTTCGATAGTTTCACTCCTAGTTCACTAACTTCTTGTAGCCCAAACATTTTTTTTCCAGCAAATGCCAGCTTAGGGCTGATAACGGCAGCACGATAGCCATCGTTGCCATAAACAAAATGTAAGGACTCACTAAAAATAAATGACGGGCAATCAGGACTTGTTGAACAGGAAATGCGAAGATGTAGACTCCGTATGTAAAATCGCCCCATTTTCCCGCCCTGTTGGTAGCGGCAGATATGTGAGCCAGTAGAATTACAGAAAAAGGAATGATAACTACGAGCAGAGACTCAATCTGCGGAAATGTAAGGGCGATTGCAAGAACAGGAACCATCAGTAAGGTGAATTTATTATGCAATAAAGACTTAAAACCAATAGCAATCTGGTACATAACCCCGGCATTTAAAAATATCATAGCATAGAATACGTGGCTTCCCGCAAGGTATTGGGCAATGGCGCCCTGAAAAAAAAATTCCTTCAACATAAACAGGATGTTTATAATGAGCATCATAAGAGCGAAAAACTTTTTCTGTTTTTTAAAAAAGAAATACACGCTGACTGCCAGGTACAACCGCTCCTCAACAATCAGAGTCCACAGGGAGCCATTCACTCCATCGCCATGAATGTTGTTGCCAAACACACCAGGTAACACAAATTGGATTCCGGTGGCAGGGAAAATATTCCTGAAATAGGTCCACGTTTCTCTATTTACGAAATATTCCTCGGCGGAGAGTGTAGTGAAAATGGGCCCTAATATGAAAACCGTAAGAATGCATACTAAAATGAGCAAGGGCTGAATGCGCAAAAAACGTTTCCAAAAATAACTTAGCAGGGATGAAGAAGTGTAAACGCTTTTCGTAATGAGATACCCACTGATAGAAAAGAAAATACTGAGCCCAATGAATGAAAAATCATAACGCCCTCCAGAAAGACGCATCATAGGTTCGAAAGCATCTTTATTTATTAAATTAAAAGAATGCGTAAAGCAAATGCAGGTGGCTGCAAAAATGCGTAGGAAGTCGTAGTTATTGTTGAACCGCTCATTGATCATCGCTTTGGCATTGCAGTTTATTTACCACGGTCACAAATATATGATCGCATTGCTTACTAAATTTTTTTGCCCTGCATCGCTTCTGAGATGGCCTTATCCATTATTCTTTCGGCATACGGCCGGGATATGCTGTTGAGCTCTTCTGTTTTTGTGTGAATGAGGTTTTTATCAGTCATGGTGATGGCTAGTTGCAGAGCTTGCATAGAAGCAGCCGTTTGCAGCAATTCTTCCTGCGTGAGCATAACGGCATTTTTCTGTAAAAATCTTTCGGTAGTTTTTAGCAGTTGCTCTCCTTCCGTTCTCGCCTCGGCCAGTGCACGGGAGGCGATGTCATCTTTGGCAAATGCTATCGAATCCTGCAACATCTTTTCTACATCTGCATCAGTAATTCCATATTGTGGTTTTACTTCGATACTTTGCTCTACGCCACTTCGCAATTCCTTGGCAGACACGTTTAAGATACCATCGGCGTTTATCAAAAAACTTACTTCCACTTTAGGCAAGCCGGCAGGCATTCCTGGAATTCCATTCAAATTGAGTTCTGCAAGTTTCCTGTTATCTGCCACAAGGTCTCTTTCGCCCTGAAAAACGCTGATGCGCATACCAGGCTGGCCGTCTACCTGCGTAGTATATTGGCGTGCAGCTTTTGTTGGAATCTTAGCATTACGGGGAATCAACACATCCATAAGACCACCTGCTGTCTCTATGCCTAGGCTGAGTGGGGTTATATCCAGCAGCAAAGTATCCTTATTATTTCCCGCAAGAATATCAGCCTGGATAGCTGCGCCAAGTGCCACTACCTCATCAGGGTTCACACGATCGTTTACTGGTTTACCAAAAAAACGGGCTACAGTTTCCTTCACCAATGGCACCCGCGTGCTTCCCCCTACCATCACAATACTATCAATTTCGGCAGGCTGCAAACCGGCATCCTTCAATGCGCTGCTACAACTTTCCATTGTCTTTTCTATGATAGGAAGTATCAACTTTTCAAAATCAGCTTTCTGCAGGCTATACTTTTCACCATTAAATATGCTGTTGTAACTATCGTTTTGGGATAGATGCCTTTTTGCTTCCTCAGCTCTTAAACGCATCGCCTGAGCCAGAGATTTGTTTTGATTCAATTCTTCTCGTTTTAGCCCCACCTCGTCGCACCAGTATTGAATGATGGCGTTGTCCAAATCGTCTCCACCAAGGTAAGTATCTCCATGTGTAGAAAGGACTTCGAAAATACCCCCAGATAGCCGCAGAACGGACACATCGAAAGTGCCTCCTCCAAGATCATATACAACAATTATTTTCTCTTCGCTCTGGTCGCGGCCAAAACCGTAGGCAAGGCTGGCGGCTGTAGGTTCATTAATAATACGCAACACATCTAACCCAGCTAGTTTGCCTGCGTCCCTGGTGGCCTGCCGCTGGGCATCGTTAAAGTATGCCGGCACAGTAATGACGGCCTTATTTACGGAAGTTTTTAAAATATGTTCAGCTCTTCTTTTAAGTTCCTTCAAAATATAAGATGACAGTTCTACAGGGGAATAAAAGGTATTACCCACCTGCACTTTCACCAGGCTATCCTGGTTATCGTCAATAATTTTATAAGTAAATGCATCGGCGTGGCTTCTCAGATCGTTGTAGCTTTTTCCCATCAATCTTTTGGCAGAAAAGATGGTTTGCGCCGGTGCCGTTACTAAAAATTGCCGGGCTTCTTCACCCACAGTAACATTTCCAATTTCATCAAAGTGTATTACAGACGGAACCAAAGACATTCCATCAGTTTCCTTCAGCGCAACGGGTTGTTTCGTGTCGGGGTGAATTATGGCTACAAGGCTATTCGTTGTTCCGAGGTCTATACCCACAATAATTTCTTCCTTTTGCAAACTTCCGGTTGCTATGTTGATAGATATTTTAGCCATGTATTCCTTTTATTTTGGGTGCAAAAGTAAATAGAAAAAGGCTGCCTCTTCGGAAGCAGCCTTTGGTTATTTTGCGACAAGGGGAAAATTACCGCATCAGGTACATCTTACCATAGCCCTTGTTAAAGAATTTATCGGTGTTGTCTCCCTCGGCTTTGTACTTGTCTAGCGATTTACCATTTAGATTGGTGAGTACCCTGTAAATGTAAACGCCGTTAGCTAATTTCTGACCATACATATCAGTACCATCCCATTTAAAGTCTGTGATGTTTCTTCCAATGTGTATAGGGCCCAATTCATCTTTTGTAATTTCTCTCACTACTTTACCTGTGATGGTTAGTATTTGGATACGCATGTTCTGAGGTATTTCGCTGCCTGTTACGGTGAATACGAACGCGGTAGAACTGGTGAATGGATTTGGATAATTGAGCAGGTTGGAAATCATTGGCTTGTTGATGACGCTAAAGCTAACAGAATAATCCAATGCGCCAGCCTTATTACCATTTACATCCTTACCACTCACTATGAGCTCGTACTCGCCATCTTCAGCAAAATATGGTTTAAAATCAATACTGGCAGTATTCTCCCCTGCACCCAAGTTTGCAGGTATGAAAATCATGCTATCGCCAAAATTATAATTTCGAATGCTCTGGTCAGGAAAACGCACCTGTACTTTTAGCAACGCTGTATCCTTCAATTCGAGGAAGCGGCTTTCATCTTTTAATTTAATAAGAATGCCCGGTTTTGATGCAACGATGTCTTTGTTCAAAATATGCACACCATCAAAGGTTACATCCAGTAGCGGGTTGTACTTATCTTCAACCACATAAAAATCTTTGAACAATACGTTATTATAATGGTATTGTTCATTCTGGTCATTATCAGGATTTACATCAACCGAAATTGTATTTAAGCCAGGATAAATATCTGTCTTGAAGGAGTAGCTCACAATTAGAGTATCGTTAGCCGCAAGCGCTTTTCTGGGTGGAAGGTTTACGATATGATCATTATTTTGACGATCCTTAATGGTAACCCTCACTTTCAACAAACTGTCAAAAGCTGTAGGGCTTATATTCTTGAAAGCCACTGCAAAATTGATAGTTTCGCCTTGCTGCACAGTATCCTTCATTGTAAATAAAATATTGGGTGCAATGGCTCCCTCCGGTACAGGCATATAGTTTAGTCTCCAGTATCGTAACTGGTAAGGCGTACCCTTTTCACTATCATAGTTTTCCATCTTTAATTTCACAAATGGATATTGCAGTGCATTCACGGCCGATATATCAAGATCCTTTGTAGTGGAGTCGATCGAATAAAGTGTGGTTTCTGCTCCAGCACTTGAAATACCAATCACCTTAAACCTGACAGAATCCTTAGTATTGGCCTCTAATGAATAACCTCTCCAATGAAAATTTCCCCACGATTTTGCAGGCCCAAACACAGGCGAAGAAACGACTCCCTCTCTGCGTGTAAGCGTAATGGGTATTTCCGCCGTTAATAATTGAATAGAATCGGCAGAGCCTACACCCACGTCCTGATATACCGGATAAGAATTGTCTTTGTTGAATTTAAAAAGCAGCGGAATATTATGGGTAAATAAATCAAGTTTTGTAAACCCGTAATTGTACAGTTTGTGGTAAAGGGAATTTCCAGTACCGTAAATGAGCTCATCGGCCTTCCATGAATCTATGTATTTATTTACTGTGCCGTTTCGCAACAAGCTGTACATGATAATGGTGGAAGAAGATGGCATAGAATCCAGGAAGTCAATGATTTTCTTCCGCTGAACAGAAGTTGAAAAAGGAAATTCAAACTGGAATGGCCTTGGAGTAGGAAAATTGCTACCGTAAGACCCTTGGGTTGAACTAACGACCGCATTAGTTTTAGGCGTGCCTGTAATCCCATCAAGAACCACAAATTGAAGCGTGTTAAAATTGTTACACCAGTTAGATATAGCATTTACCCCAAGATCGATATGCACAGCATCAAAATTATGGGGAGGAAAACTACCGGTAGAGACGCTTAAGGCTGTATTCTCAAAGTCAAATTTAAGCTTCCTATCTGCGGATACCGACATGTTCTCGTAAGTACTCCCAAGGTGTTGGAAGTAATGAGATTGATTTACTCCAGCGGAGCTGGCAGGAAGGTAGACAAAAGAGAAGCCGTTCCAAATTACTGCAGCATTAGGTGCTGGAACAACTGCCACTCTCCAATAATAAACGGTACTATCACTAAAGGTCACATTAGAGGGAGTAAATTGTACGGTGCCGCCAGTACCCGAGGCATTAAACACTTTCTTAAAAGAGGAATTAAACAATTGTGTAGTATCCAGCTCCATAAGATATTGCCTTTGGGTGCTTATAGCATTGGCTGAGCTAGCTACAAAAGTGATATTCTGCTGGTTAATTATGCCGTAGTTGGTGGGGTAGGCGGGTCTTAGTTCATCTTCAAAAATATAAAAATCTTTAGTTACACTGTTGTTGGTTTCAAATATCTCATCAACACGGTTGGTATAATCCAAAGACACGATCATTTGGTTAAGACCTTTGTCTGAAGTTGGATTGATAGGAACAGTTAGTTCAAGGGAATCCTGGAAACGAATGCCGGGTACCAATTTATTATACAAAGTTTTAATTGAATCATTGGGCAGTTTTCTTTTTACAGAAACCCATATCGAATCACCCTTTGCTAAGCCAATGTTCATCATGTTTACCTGCACTTTAAAACTTACATCGGCCACAGAAATAATACTCGGAGAAATTTTCACCAGCGGCTCTTCAATTACATAATCGGGCTTGGTAAAATAATTCATTCTTATACAGGGATCGCCATGCAATGCAATCTCTTCCAGGTGTATGCGAGTGTAGTAATCCAGGTTTGAGCTAAGCCCTCCAAGATTTTGAATAACCTGTTTTATCTGGTTGCCTACGGTGTTCCCGTACATATTTTTACTAAACTGAGAATAGAAATTAGTGTTGTAAAAATTTAAAAAAGGAGGTATCCCAAAATGAGTATCGGCCAAAAAACCAATGCTACCCTTTTGGCTTGCCAGAACATACTTTTCGGAAAGCGAAAGTTTGCCGTCCACTCTTTGCGGATCGAAATTATAATAATTACCAGCGGAACAGCCGCTCACGTTAAAAAAGGGGTATTTCCCGGTGCTATTGTAAATTTCAGGGCTACTCAGGTTAAACTCAAAAGTAGAGGCCGATGAGTGCCCAAAATATCCGATCATCCCCAGGCCATCCTCAAACAACTCTTCTATCCGTTGCGTGTTGGCTTGCTGCACAGCGCCTGTAGCAGTCTTAGAAAAAGTTTCTACAGACCCACCAAAAAGAGTGTCTTCTGCAATGTTCTTATAACTATTCATGTACACCCTGAACGCCTGGTTCTCCGAACTGTCCTTTCCACCTGCTACGTGCATTATTTTTTTCATCCACGCTTTGTCTGCTATGTTGGGGCTTAAAGATTTTTGCGCCGCTTCGTACTGAATTACCTTTTGCAGGTAATTATTTATTTCAGTACCATTTATTACTCCCAACCTACCTATTGGCACAAGGGGTACAATAGTCCCCGGTTCCGAACTCAAGAGCAAATCAGATGCCGGCCAACCAAAAGTGGGTAGCAGGTTCAACTTGCTCATGAGAATGTTACTCGCATTCCTGTATTGATCAAGATAATCAACGCTCCGCCCAATTAAAAGCGCATACTTTGGCCGGGGGGTAAAATTTCTATCGGCAAATCTTATAAAGTCTCTGATAGATGAAGGATGCCCTTTAATACCAAAGGCAAATTGATCTGTTAATTCATCAATGGCAAATGTTTTGGCAGCAAAGCCACCACCTGTTGAAGAAGAACGATATAGCCGGTAATCTTCTACATAATTACGATTGTTGCCATCGTTAAATAGAGCCTTGTTGCTGATGATGAGGTAATCGCCATGGTTAGCGGGATCGCTAAGATTTAAAAAGTTCCTGGTGGCGAGGCCCGATAAGATATTGATGTTGGTAGCTTCTGCGCTGATAAGCATGAATTTTCTCACTGGCTCGGCGGACGGCGGTAAAACAAATTTTACCCTCCCCGCTGTGGAGGCAATCTCTCCAATATAGCGGGTACCGCTGGTAAAATCGTATAGTATTGGTGGTATAGACCCCGTGTTAAAATTGGATATGTTCAGGTAATTACCACTTGCTGAAGCGCCAAGTTCAAAGTAAAACTGCTTTTGATTATTGAAGTTAAAAGTAGCTGGGTAAGTGAGTCCCACAGATGCTACCACCATCCTGTCTGTAGTTACGGCAGAAGTATTCGTAACCACCACCATCATTTCGCTGGTTCCAGAAAAATTACTGAGTGGCAAATTGTTGATCAACGCTTTTCTGTAGGTAAAGAATGGCATCGGTACATTGTAAATCTGCGGACCAGAAGTTCCATTTAATTGCACACGCAGATTACGGGTATTCTCTGCATTTCCTGCAGCGTTTACCCTCACACTTAAACTATTAGCTGGCCCGGCAGTATATACATTAAGACCAAGGAATCGATTTTGTAAAACGCCCGAAGGGGTAATGTCGCCAGTGGTGAAACCTTCACCTTCATCGTATGAAGAGGAATATACATACTCACCTACTCTATTGGCATAGCCACGGTTGATTTGGTTCTTAAAAAATGCATCCACAGACCGCATAAAATATGCATCCGGAGTTGCTGCGCTTGGCGCTGTGTTCACAGCAGATTGAAACCGCAGGTTTCCCCCAGACGGGTTTACCGTTAAAAAAAAGGCCGCGGTATCTGTTTCCAGGCTGTATTCGTCACTTAGTTGAAAGTCGGCCATGCGGTACAATTGGTTATCTGGCTTGCCATCATTCTTTTTGCCAAAAAACTCAATGTAGTCTGATGAACCCAATGGACCATTAACAACGCTGGTGAATAAACGCACCTGCTCACCATTTCTCCATAATTGAAAATGATCTGCGTTGGTAGAACCTAGCCCTACCGTAGCTAAAACAGCCTGTGGAATGCGGCACAAAGTATCCTTTGCCAACGTAAACTTGTAGTAAGTTTTGCTATAATCAATCCAGCTATTATTTAACTGAGCTTGTGCATTTACCGTGATGAGAATCAATAAAGCAAGTAGTATTTTTTTCATCATTAAGATGTTAGTATTTTAAATTAGTCGTCTTTTTTAATAAAGTTTATCCTTAAGGAAAACACGTGGGTAAACAAAGGGTTCGATTGGTTTGCCAAATTAGAAAAAGCATAATCCAACATTACATTGTTTATTTTAAACCCTGCCCCTAAACTAGGCTGGTAAATCCATACTTTCTTTTGGTTGGTAGTGTCACCATCCGCCAATGCCTGTTGAAAATTCGTGATACCGGCTCTTACAAAAAACACATCTTTAACCGCAGCTTCCAGCCCCAAATGTGGATCTACGCTGACGGTGTTGCCGCTAAGTACTGTGTTCCGCTTACCGTCGAAAGTAAAGTCCAGGTTGGCTTCTGCCAATAACTTTACATTACTGCCAAGGCCAAACTCATAACCGCCGCCCAGCACCAGCCGGGGTGCTGTAAGTTCGGTTGACTTTACAGGAATATCGTTATTGGTGAGGTACAAAACCTCTTTTTCTTTTTCGGTAAATTTAAAAGTCCAGGCATTAAAAGTGGTGGTGATGTCTCTGGCTACCAGGCCCGCACGCCATTTATCGCCCCTCATTTGGATGCCTGCATCGAGGCCAAAACCCAAGGCATTTGCGAACTTGCCTACTTTACGATAAATAACTTTTGCATTAGCCCCTACACTGATTCGTTTGTTTTCGGTTTCTTTTAAATTCTGCGCAAATGAAAACAGAAAAGCGTAATCGGCCGAGGAGAATGTCTGGATATTATTGTAATTAATACTGCCATCCGGCTCCACTAAATATAAGGTGTTGGGAATATCATCTACGGCAAACCGCAGCAACGAAAAACCGATTGTCCTTTTATTATCCTGAACAGGAATAGCCAGGGAAGCATAATCGTATTTGGCAATGCCGGCAAAATACTCAGCGTGCATAATGCCCGCATTGGGGTGATCTTTAACACCGGTTAAACCAGCTGGGTTCCAATAACCGGCAGTGGCATCGTCTGCAGAGGCCACCTGCGCATTGCCCATGGCAAGACCACGTGCACCGGCACCAATATTTAAGAACTCATTGGAGTATTTTCTAAATTGAGCAATGCCCGCAAATGGGCATAAAAGCAGTAGGATAATTAAAGCAGTAAAGCTTTGTTTCATGTTATAATGCATTGAAAATGTATGGATCGTGCTGAATTACAATTGAGTAACGTATTTATACTACCAAAATTGTCTTGATATCTTATTGTTTCTACATTTAAAATTACGATAATGCAGCAAACAACTTTCACTTTTAACCATACTCCAGCATTAAAAGATCATATTAAAAGAAAACAATCTTTTAAAACTGCGAGCAATAGTAAATACTTATAAACGGATTAAATGGATTGAATTTAAAAAAAAGATTCATTTTTGCAGCCCATAAAATCACTTTTAACGCAATCAAATGACCAACCCTTTTATCGAAGAATTACGGTGGAGAGGCATGCTTCAAGATATGATGCCCGGTACAGAAGAGCAATTAAACAAAGAAGTTACCTCGGCATATATAGGTTTTGATCCGACGGCAGATAGTCTGCACATCGGCAGTCTTGTACCTATTTTGCTGTTGGTTCATTTGCAAAAAGCAGGACACAAACCTTATGCGCTGCTTGGTGGCGCCACGGGTATGGTGGGAGATCCGAGCGGCAAAAGCGAAGAAAGAAACATGCTAAGCGAAGAAGTATTGACCCAAAATGTGGCCGCTGTGAAAGCACAGTTAGAAAAATTTTTAGATTTTGATCCATCTCTGCCAAACGCTGCTGTGATGGTCAATAATTTTGACTGGTTTAAGAATATAAGTTTCCTTGACTTTATCAGGGATGCAGGTAAGCATATTACTGTAAACTACATGATGGCAAAGGACAGTGTGAAAAAAAGACTCGAGAGCGAAAACGGTATGTCCTTCACAGAATTCACTTACCAGCTTGTGCAGGGCTATGATTTTTATTGGTTGTATAAAAACAAAAACTGTAAACTTCAGATGGGTGGGAGCGATCAGTGGGGGAATATAGTGACCGGCACGGAATTGATTCGAAGAAAAGAAGGCGGTCAGGCATTTGCATTTACCTGCCCCCTCATCAAAAAAGCGGATGGTACCAAGTTTGGTAAATCAGAACAAGGAAATATTTGGCTCGATGCGCAAAAAACAACCCCTTACCAGTTTTACCAGTTTTGGCTAAATGCTTCCGATGCCGATGCTAAAGCCTGGATAAAAATATTCACCTTCTTAAACCGGGAAACTATTGAGCAACTCATAGCCGACAACGACACAAATCCGGCAGAGCGGTTGCTGCAAAAAACGCTTGCCAGGGAGCTTACCGTGTTTGTGCATGGCAAACCAGAGTATGATAAGGCCATTGAAACTACCAAGAAATTATTCGCCTCCCTACAAGGAGATATTGATAGCCTGTCCGAAGATGACCTGCACAATATGGACGGCATCGTAAAATCTTTTTATGCAAAGGAAAAGATAGAGGCCGGCATTGATGTCGTGAGTTTATTGGCAGAAACTAATATCTACCCTAGTAAGGGGGAGGCTCGTAAAGCGGTACAGGGTGGAGCTGTAAGCATCAACCGAAAAAAAGTTACGGGGATAGAGGTAAAAATTCTTGCAGATGGATTGCTCTACAATAAATACTTGTTGGTGCAGAAGGGTAGAAAGAATTATTATCTTTTGCAAATGCTGTAGCTGTATTCTAAAAGCATCTTCAGAGATGCCTTTTTTTATTCAACATGTACTTGTTTAGCAACTACGGCACCTTGTGTAGCCTCTGGCAAAAACTGTCTTTCATTAACCAGGTAGCCGTTTCCTTTTTCGCAAAAATGAACTTTTAAATTTTCTATGCTGATGGGATTCCCGTCGGGAATGTCTGCAATATTGCAATGCCTGATATCATGCCCATCTACTATAATCACAAGGCCACTTCCTATTGCTTCCATTTTGTTGCTACCGGTAATGAGCATGCCGGTGTCTTCGCCAAGTCCAATGCCAATGCAGGATGGGTTGGCAGCTACAGCCTGCGCCAAGCGCCCAAACCTTCCTCTTTTTTCAAAATGAGAATCAAAAATAACGTCGTCCATAAAACCCAGACCGGTGGTGATTTTTACTTCGCCCTTTAAATGTGCCATGGCGGCATTGCCTTCATAAATCATCGTATTGCTCATGGCCATAGCACCAGCTGAAGTACCGGCAATCACAAAATGCTCTTCATCTGCAAGGCGGGCCAGACAAATTTCCAAAAAGCTGGTTCCGCCAAAAATACTGGATAGCCTCAACTGATTGCCACCGCTAAACATTACCGCATTACAGCTCCTGATGCGATCCAGATATTCTTCATTGGCCACATCTGACCTATTTCGAATGTGCATTACACCTACATTGGTACAGCCTATTTTACCAAACGCATCCATGTAGTTGTCGCCCACCTCGTATGGTATCATGCTGGCCGTGGTAATAATTTCTATCCGGGAAGAAGAACCCCCAGACTCTTGTAAAATGCGGCGTAAAATACCCCTTTCTAGAAAATTAAGATTTACGGGCTGTATTTCGCCTTTCTCAAGGTTAGTTCCTTTGTCTTCTGCGCCGCCAATGGCAATTAGTTTTCCTTTTGCAAACTGCATTTATCCGTTTTTGTGATCGCTACAAAATTAAGGGAATTCAATTTTGATAATCAGTTAGTTATTATAACACACATTTAATCATCTTCTTTAAAAGCAAAAATCTGCAATCCTGTACCACTTATCTTTTAAATTTATTTGCTGAGCAAACGAGCTGTTTTTTTGTAAACCAAGATCATTTGACTAATTTCCTCTTTCCCAACAAACGAAACAATACCGCATAAATTATGAAAATTGTAGAAATAAAAGTTTTAAGAGGACCGAATTACTGGAGTGTTCGCCGCAGCAAATTAATACAGATGAAACTGGACCTGGAAGAACTGGAACAAAAGCCCACCAATCTTATTCCTGGTTTTAGAGAAAGATTAGAAGCGATGTTTCCAACCATGTACGAACATCGATGCAGCGAAGGGGTGCCCGGCGGTTTTTTTAGCCGGGTAGACGAAGGTACCTGGATGGGGCATGTAATAGAACACATGGCGCTGGAATTACAAACGTTGGCGGGTATGGATACGGGTTTTGGGCGAACCAGGGGTACCGGTGAAGAAGGTGAATATTACGTATGCATCAGCTATATGGAAGAAGATGCAGGCATTTATGCGGCCAAAGCCGCTGTGAGAATTGCGCAGGCACTTACAGATAATGTTCCTTATAATTTAGAAGAAGACATCATGCGCCTGCGTGAGATCAGGGAAGAAACCAGGCTTGGCCCCAGCACGGGTAGCATTGTAGAAGAGGCCGCCAAAAGAGGTATTCCGTTCATCAGGTTGAACAAGAGTTCGCTTGTGCAACTTGGTTATGGGGTGCACCAAAAAAGAATAAGAGCAACCATTGCAAGCACAACTAGCAACATAGCTGTAGACATAGCGTGCGATAAAGAAGAGACCAAGGCATTGCTGGAGGCAGCGGAAATTCCGGTACCCAATGGTACCGTTGTTCGCAGCATAGCAGGCCTGGAAGAGGCGGTAGAAAAATTTGGCTATCCCCTGGTAATAAAGCCAATTGATGGAAATCATGGTAAAGGGAATACGACCAACATCACCACCTGGGAGCAGGCCCTTACTGCTTTTGAAGCTGCACAAAAGTATGGCCGCAGCTCAATCGTTGAAAAATTTATAACTGGTTACGATTTCCGCATTCTCGTTATCAATTACAAATTTGTTTGCGCAGCATTGCGCACACCCGCCTCTGTTACCGGCGATGGCTCCAGCAACATTCAGCAATTAATAGATAAAACCAACAGTGACCCACGCCGTGGCTATGGTCACGAAAAAGTGCTTACGCAGATTACGATCGACCAGTTTACCCATAAAATGCTGGATGAAAAAAACTACACACTGGACACCGTTCCTCCCAAAGGGGAATTGGTAATGCTAAAACCAACGGCCAATCTCTCTACTGGCGGTACTTCCAACGATGTTACAGACGAAGTGCACCCCACCAATATTTTTATGTGCGAACGCATCGCTAAAATTATAGGCCTCGATATTTGCGGCATCGACATTATGGCCAATGACCTTCGAACCCCCGTAAACGAAAACGGAGGTGCCATCCTGGAAGTAAATGCGGCTCCCGGTTTTCGCATGCACATCGACCCTTCAGAAGGGCTTGCCAGGAACGTAGCCGAACCTGTAGTAGATATGCTTTTCCCCAAGGGAAGTGTGGGCCGCATTCCTATCATTGCCATCACGGGTACCAATGGCAAAACAACCACTACCAGAATTACTGCACACATTGCTAAAAGTGCCGGTAAAAAAGTAGGTTACACCACCAGCGATGGGGTATACATTCAAAACCAACTGATGATGAAGGGTGACTGCACCGGTCCTTTGAGTTCCCAGTTTGTACTAAAAGATCCTACGGTAGATTTTGCGGTGCTGGAATGCGCCCGTGGCGGCATTCTCAAAAATGGCCTGGCTTTTCAAAACTGTGATGTAGCTATCGTAACCAATGTGGCTGCAGATCATATGGGACTTGGTGGAATAAATACGCTTGACCAAATGGCCAAGTTAAAAGCAGTTGTTCCTGAAACTGTTTTCCCTCATGGCTACGCAGTGCTAAACGCTGATGATGATCGTGTTTTTGCCATGGCCAAAGAATTGAGGTGCAACGTGGCTCTGTTCAGCATGGATGAAAATAATCCCCGAATAAAAGATCACTGTAAAAAAGGTGGCCTTGCGGCTGTTTTTGAAAACGATTTTATCAGTATTTTAAAAGGCACCTGGAAGATAAGGGTGATCAACGTGCACGATGTACCCGTTACTTTTGAGGGCAAAGCGCTTCACAATATCAGCAACTGCCTGCCTGCTGTGATGGCTGCCTATTTATACCGGGACATCAGCATAGATGACATCCGCTCTGCCCTGCTTTCCTTTGTGCCTTCTTCAAGCCAAACGCCAGGTAGGCTCAACTTTTTTCAGTTTAAATCTTTCACTATACTGGCTGATTTTGCCCATAACCCACATGGCTTAAAACTGCTGGGCGATTTTATTGGCAAATTAGAATATCCTAAAAGGATAGGACTTATAAGCGGTACTGGTGATAGAAGGGATGAAGACATTCGTGAGCTGGGTAGCCTTTCTGCCAAATATTTTGATGAAATAATTATTCGCTGCGATAAAAACCTACGTGGCAGAAGTGCAGAAGAAATCATACAATTATTGCAGGAGGGTATTGCTTTAGAAAATCCTGATATTCCCACCATGGTAATTGCAAACGAAGAAGAAGCGCTTGAATACATTTATGCACATCCGCAAACAGGCGCCCTGTATGTGGTGATGTGCGATGTAGTAACCGGCGCATTGAGTAAAATAAAAGAACTAAAAGAAAGAGAAGAGCATTCTTAGCGAAAGCTATCCGTACCAATGAATGGTTGCTTAACAGTAGATGGCATAATAATAATTTTAGATACTTTCTACCAAAGGAAAAAAGATGAGCGGTTGTGCAAAATACTTTTGGAACATTTTTTCACATCCCCTATTTTTGCACTCCCAAATAATAAATGGGTGAAAGATTGGGTTATAGTGTAAAGGTAGCACTACAGATTTTGATTCTGTCCGTCTAGGTTCGAATCCTAGTAACCCAACAAAAAAGCTTTAGCAAACCGCTAAAGCTTTTTTTATTTCTAAACTGTGCCTAAAATTTTATCTCTAACCGAGCTATCAAAGTATTTCTTCCAAAGGTTTTCCCACATTGCCATTGGGTGCTTGTATTTTTAGAAATGCGGCTAAGGTGGGTGTGATATCAGTCATATAAGTCTCCCTGTTTGTTTTACCTGGCTTTATCTTCCAGCCAAACCATACATTGGGAATGTGTGCGTCATAGGGATTCCAGAGACCATGCGTAGTGCCTTTTGCTCCACCATCAAAATATCCTGGCTTTACAGTATACATGATATCGCCGCTTCTCAGCGGGTTATAGCCGTTGGCCATCATTTGCTTTTGGGTAGCTGCTAAAGTTGTAGCGGATAGCTTATCCATTTCAAAAGCATTCACTATGTAAGGCTGGGCCCGTAACTTTTTAAGCACAGTTGCCTTAATGGCTGCAAGATCCTTTCCTTTTTTTTCTATCTCCGCAGTGTTCAAATAAAACTGGTAATTCAAGGCTCCCTGTATGATATTTTCAATGCCATATGTGGCGGACAAACTGCTGTTTAATTCTTTCACAATTGGACCATCATCAAAATAACCCCCAGGCAATTT
>JBKJKD010000130.1:0-25758 GCA_046597635.1 Ferruginibacter sp.
TTAATTTGTTTTACAACATTTAAGAAATCGGCACCTGCACGATCCATTTTGTTTACAAAACCTACACGTGGTACCTTGTACTTGTTGGCCTGGCGCCAAACGGTTTCACTCTGCGGCTCTACACCAGAAACGGCACAGAACAAAGCCAATAAACCATCCAACACACGTAGGGAACGCTCTACCTCTACGGTAAAATCCACGTGACCGGGGGTATCAATGATATTGAACTTGTATTGTTTGGTATCGGGAGTTTTTTTGTTTTGCACCATTGGGAAGTTCCAAAAGCAAGTCGTAGCAGCACTGGTAATAGTGATACCCCTTTCTTGTTCCTGGGCCATCCAGTCCATGGTTGCTGCGCCATCGTGCACCTCACCAATTTTGTGATTTACACCGGTGTAATAAAGGATACGCTCGGTGGTGGTGGTTTTACCCGCATCAATATGCGCCGCAATACCAAAGTTTCGTTGATAACGTAAATCTGCCATTGTAAATTATTGTTTAATTGTTATTTGAATGTATGATGGTTGAGGTGCGATGACCAGTGCCTTTCGGCTTCAACCTTGTTATTATTAAGCATAATTTCTCCGTAGCGGGAACCGGCTTTACCAGCGGGTTCTGGAGACTGTGATATGATTTTTATGCTCTCATATGATGCTAAATCGGTCAGCGCCTTTCAGTAATTGCCGAAGCATTTAGCGGCGCAAAGATATGGATATTTTTTTATTGGACAATGCTTTTAGAATTGTTTTAACGGTGCAAAACGAAAGTCTACTAAATAGAAAAAGCCGGTGAGACACCGGCTTTTAAAATATTATTTGTAAAGTTAGATTCTAAAGTGAGCGAAAGCTTTGTTAGCTTCAGCCATACGGTGAGTATCTTCTTTCTTTTTGTAAGAAGCACCCTCACCTTTACTTGCTGCTACAATCTCATTTGCTAATTTATCTGCCATACTGCGACCATTCCTATCACGGCTGTATTTCACCATCCATTTAATGCTTAGAGAAATTTTTCTATCTGGGCGTACTTCAGCAGGGATCTGGAAGGTAGCACCACCAATACGACGGCTTCTAACTTCTACACCAGGAGTGATGTTAGTCAATGCTTTTTTCCACACTTCATAACCATCTTCGCTGGTGATTTTAGCCACCTTATCAAGAGCATCGTAGAAGATATTGAAGGCACCACTTTTTTTACCTTCCCACATAAGGTTGTTTACAAATCGGGTAACCAGTTTGTCGTTAAACTTAGGATCTGGTGCTAAAGGAAGTTTTTTTGCTTGTGCTTTACGCATTGGTTTGTATTTTTTTAGTCCTAATACTAATGTCTTAGTATTGATTGCTGTTTGTTAGTTATTATTTTTTAGCTCTCTTGGTACCATACTTACTACGGCTTTGCTTACGATCTTTCACGCCGGCAGTATCCAAACTACCACGAACGATGTGATAACGGACACCTGGTAAATCTTTTACCCTGCCACCACGGATCAATACGATACTGTGCTCCTGTAGGTTATGACCTTCTCCGGGAATGTAAGCGATCACTTCAATTTTATTGGTCAAGCGCACTTTGGCAACCTTACGCAATGCAGAGTTCGGCTTTTTAGGTGTAGTTGTATATACCCTGGTACATACACCACGACGCTGAGGACAAGCGTCAAGGGCTCTTGATTTGCTTTTTGCCTTTATAATTTCTCTTCCTTTTCTTACTAATTGATTAATAGTTGGCATTTAATTGACCTTTTTTTTCGGACGGCGAAGGTAAGTATTATGGTTTAATAATGAAACAGAATTTTAAAAAAGATTCATTTTTTTTCTTTTAGTAATCTAAAACAGCTGTTGAACCGGAATTTCCGAACAGGAAATCTCATATGGAGTATCAGGCTTTAACCATCCATCCATGGGTATCTTCCCGTCTGCCGTACCGAATATCATCCAGCCGCTTTTTAATTTCCGGGGCGGTCTGCCAGGCATCTACATTAAATTCCATCACATAATCTTTGTACCTAAGTTCTTTGATTAGAGAAATAGTGGCCGCAGTGCCGGTACCAAATACTTCGTATAACAACCCAGCTCTGTAAGCATCTATTACATCATTGAGCGATAGTGGCCTTTCTTCTACATTAAAACCCATATCCTTTAGAAGTTGAATCACACTATCCCTGGTTACACCTGCCAATATAGTTCCCTGCTCAAGGCCCGGCGTGATAGCAGTATTGCCGATGATAAAGAATATATTCATGGTACCGCACTCCTGTACATATTTGTGCTCAAAAGCATCTGTCCACAATACCTGGTCGTAGCCTTTCTTTTTTGCCTCGGCAGTAGCAAACATAGCAGCGCCATAATTACCGGCTGCCTTTGCATAACCTACCCCACCGGGCGCAGCTCTTACATATTGCTCTTCTACATAAATGCGCATGGGTGTGCTGTAATAAGGACCTGTAGGACTTAAAATGATCATGAATTTGTATTTCTCGCTTGGTTTCACACCAATGGTTTCATCGGTGCTAAACATAAATGGGCGTATGTACAAGGAGTGATCCTTTTGTGCAGGCACCCAATTGCTATCCAACTCTATCAACATCTTCATTCCCTCTATGAAAATATCTTCCGGTACTGCGGGCATTTGCATTCTTTCTGCAGAAATATTAAATCTTTTAAAATTATCCTGGGGCCGAAAGATGTAAGCTTCACCTTCAGCATTCTTATAGGCTTTTACTCCTTCAAATATTGCCTGGCCATAATGTATGGCAGCTAATGATGGTTCCATCAAAAGGGGTTGGTAGGGTTTTATCTCGGGGGTTTTCCATTCGCCATCTTCGTAATCTACCTCTAACATATGATCGGTAAAGTATTTTCCAAAAGGTATATTCTCCAGATTAATGTCTTTTAGTTTACTACGTTCTACTCTTGTAATATTAAAATCGGCAGCTGCAATCATATTCTTTAATTTTACGGCAAAGAAACGAAAAAACAGCCAGTTAAAGCAGCATTTATGAGTTTAGACAATATTCAACTAACCCCTTTTTTAGTTCAAAATTTATACACAAAAACGTTGGTTGAATTGAATAATGTGCAAGAGGCCTTGTCTGAAAAAAAGGCTAGCCGTATACCTTCCCTAGGTCAAAATGCCCGAAACATTTTGATTTTAGTAAACGAGAAAAATGCGCCTTTTGTATCTGATGATGACCTGAAACTTTTAGTAGGTATTTTAACTGCCTGCAAACTATCATTGGCCGATGTTGCCCTGGTAAATTTCAGCAAAAACCCAACGCTTACTTACGACCAGCTCATGGAGTATTTTAATCCCGGCTTTGTAATCCTGTTCGGAGTGCTACCCAAGGACTTGTCATTTCCACTGCATTTTCCAAGCTATCAGTTGCAACAATATAACAACCAAACATTCTTGTGCGCTCCTTCTTTAAAAATGCTTGGCGCAGTTACGGAAGAAAAAAAGCAATTGTGGAATAGTTTGCAAAAGCATTTTTTTAAACCTTAGTTTATATGACATTACCCTCAATAATTTTTGCAACTAACAACCAACACAAAGCTGATGAAATACGTCAAGTGGTAAAAGCCGTGTTTGAAATAAAAACGCTTAAAGATGCCGGCATCACCATCGATATACCCGAACCCTACAACAGTCTTGAAGAAAATGCCAGGGAAAAATCTACCGTGATACACAGCCTTACCGGTGCAAGTTGTTTTAGCGAGGATACGGGCCTTGAAGTGGATGCTTTGAATGGCGAACCAGGGGTAAGGAGTGCCCGCTATGCCGGCGAAGAAGCTGATGCAACAAATAACCGGCTTAAGCTATTGCAGGCAATGAAGGGCATTAGCGACCGAAAGGCTCAATTCAGAACAGTGATATCCCTTATTTTAGAGAGCAGGGAGTACCAGTTTGAAGGCATTTGTAAGGGAACAATCACAGATCAGGAAACCGGAGAAAATGGTTTTGGCTATGATGCGTTGTTTGTGCCAGATGGGTCTGAAAAAACTTTTGCCCAAATGACGCTGGCAGAAAAAACTGACTTTAGTCACAGGCGAAAAGCCACTGACAAATTCGTTTCATTCTTAAATTCCTACAATGGCAAGGATTAAGATTGAAATGCCCGGCAAAAAAATTGCCACTGTTCAAATAAAAGTGAGGATCACTGATATTAATTATGGCAATCACCTGGGTAATGACTCCCTTGTTGGTATCCTCCATGAAGCACGCCTGCAATGGTTGCTAAAGTCTAACTACACAGAACTTGATATAGAAGGTGTGGGTCTAATAATGAGCGACCTTGCGGTAGAGTATAAAAACGAATCCTTTTATGGAGATGAGTTAAGTATTGCGCTATTTGTGGCCGAGGTAACGGCTGTCAGTTTTGAACTCTATTACGCACTAACCAACCAGAATGATAAGATAATAGCGAATGCTAAAACGGGGATGGTCTGTTACAGTTACCAACAAAAAAAAGTAACGGGCATGCCGGCGGAACTTGCACAACTATTTATTTAAAATGGATCAGACTTGCGCTGGTGCATTTCACAGAACGATATTCTCGGTATTCCACACCCGCCAATTTTCCTCGGCTTGCAGCACCAACATTTCATACCCATCTTTTACAATAGCCCCCCTACTTCTGCCCTCTACTAAAAAAGCAGTTTGAACGGGACCGTAAACAAGATCGTATAAAAAGTGTCGGTTGGTTAAAAATTCATAAGGTATGGATGGCTTTGATTGTTCATTGGGCGCCATACCAAGCGGGGAGCAATTGATAATGACCAGGTGGTCGCTTAAAACCTGATGATCAACAGAAGGGTAACTGATAGTTCCTTTCCCGTCGTCCCCGCTCCTGGAGACCAATGTAAATGGTATGGAGTGTTTGCTTAAAATATATTGAACTGCCTTAGAGGCACCGCCTGTACCCAATACAAGTGCCTTTTTATGATGAGGCTCTAGCAAAGGCATGAAAGATTTTTCGAAACCTACTACATCCGTGTTAAAACCTAAAAGCTTTTCACCATTGAATTGAATACAATTCACGGCACCTATTTTTGCCGCCTCGGGGCTTATATTATCTAACAACGGCATGATTGCTTGCTTGTACGGTATCGTTACTGCCAAGCCTTTCAAAGCGGGATTATTGTGAAGCATCTTCGAAAATTCTTGAATACTACCGAGTGGGAACAACTCAAAATAACAATCCCCCAGACGCTCGTTTTCAAATTTCTTGGTGAAAAATTTTTTTGAAAAGGAGTGCCCCAGGGGATAGCCTATCAATCCGTATAAATTCATTAGCTGGTTTCTTTGTTGAGGTACAACTCAAATGTATCTCCCCTTAACCCTATTCTCATGGCCTCAAGTGCGATCATCTCTGAAGGAGCAATGTTCCCAAGATTTACGTTGCAACCAATCAATTCTAGAAAATATAGTTGCTGGGCCTTTTGCGGGGCTTCCCAAAGTATCTTTTCTTCTGGTATCTGCGTTAGTATTTCCTGTACAAGTCCTTCCCTAACCTCGCCGCTTCCACGATAGATACCTACGTTACCAGCTTCCCTTGCTTCCGCAATCACGTAGGTTGAACCTGCGTTTAATTCTGCCCTCATCAACTCTATCCATTTATATGGCGGAATAATATGTGCAGCATCTTTGCTACCCACTTCACTTAAAACGATACCGTATTTGGTCAGTTTTTCTATGTAACCGCATTTTTCTGCATGAGGAATTGTGATGGAGCCATCGCTTACTTCCATATAACTAATGCCAAATTCTTTACACACGTTTATATAGTCCTCAAATTGGTTGCGAACAAGAAATGCTTCGAATAAAGTACCTCCAAAATAAACTGGAATATCATAAGAGCGATATACCTCCAACTTTTCTTTAAGATTAGGTGTTACGTAAGCGGTTCCAAAACCTAGCTTTACGATGTCTACATGAGGGTGAGAAGCACTCATAAAATTCTTGGCTTCTTCTACACTCAAACCCTTATCCATTACCATTGTGATGCCATGGTCCCTGGGTTTAATATTTCTTTCCGGAATTTGACTAAGGTGAAAATTCATATATAGTGATGCTATTTTAAGCGTGCAAATATATTAATTAGAAGCTTACAAACTTACTTATTAACAACAGGGCTGAGGCTTACCGGATATTTTTTTGCTTTTTGTGCCTTGCAATAATTTCCACAACCTGGGGGTGTTGCAAGATAGACGGATTTAATTCTATAAATTTTTTTAGCATTTTGGAGTTTGCAATCATGCCATTTTCCAACTGAATCAAAGCTTCCTTTACCTTGCCATAAGCGAATAAAAACATGCTTTTATAAAAAACAAAAATGGGCTTATGCTCCGTTTGTTCTAAGGCAAAGTCAGCATACTCTAATCCCTCTTCTATCATGCCAGCCTGAAACAGACATTTCAAAAGTTCCAACCAACCGTTCACATTTTTGGGTCGCACTCTCACTACATTGCCGAAATAGGTAATGGCCTCATCAAAATTATGCATTTGCATGTAACATTGCCCGAGGGCGAGGTTAAAGTCTGGCTGCATACGGTGCAGGCGTGTAGCAATCAACAATTGCTTGATAGCACTCTGCCATGAACCTTCGTTCATGTAGGTGGTAGCAATTTTGTAATGAAGTTGGCTATCCTCTGAATTTAAATGACTGGCTTTTTTAAAATTGAACCTCGCCTGGGGATAATTAGCGAGCTTGTCGTAGCAATGGCCAATGGCTTCGTAGATTACGGCTTCGGGGCGGGCGAGTTCCAACACTCTCTCCAGATTTTCAATAGCATCCTTATATTTTCTCAACCGTATATTAGCGTCACCCATATTACGGTAAGCGTAGTCGAATTTTTCATTAATGGCCACTGCAAACTTATAGGCATCAATGGCCTTCTCGTGAAGTTTCAAGCCCTGGTAAGCAGCTCCAAGGTTAAACCATGCAAGTTCATTGAAGGGGTATTCCTCTATAATAAATTGATGTATTCTGATGCTTTCTTCGTTGCGACCTGTAAAGTCTGTCCAAAAACAGATTTTATAAAGTGCTTCCTCGCTGTTAGGATCCAACTTTAAGATTTCTATAAAACAGTCGAATACTTTTTCAAAGTTTTCGTAATCATCATACACATCGGCAAGTTCAAACAGCAAATCCAACTTTTCGTCCCCATCAAAATCTTCGATAGCAGCTTCAAGCACTTCGGCCGCTTTTTCCTGTTGATCCAGAGCGAGATAAACATCTGTCTTTAGGATGTACAAAGTTGTATCGGTGCTGTCGAGCAATTCCGCCTTTTCAAGTGACTCAAGTGCTTCGGGATATTTCCTGAGAACAATTAGTGCATTTGCCTTAAAAAAAAGAAGTGAAGCTGAATATGGGTATTGAGCGATGGCAAATTCACAAACCTGTAACGCTTGAACAAATTGTTCTTTGTCTTCAAAATACTCTATAATTCTGTCAAAACCATCTTCTTCAATAAACGAGTTGGGTAGACCAGCCTTGAGGTTTTCAAACTTTAGCAGAAGAGCTTTCAACTCTTCCCGGTCTTGCCTGTAGGGGAATTTACTCATGATGTCTGGATAGGTTATGGTAAATTAAGGAAAAACGTAAACATAAACTATTGATTTGCACATTTTCCGAGAAGTTCAGCTATTTTCCAAATAAATCTTTGACGAATGGCAACATTTTCTAAGATTTTATGTTATACATTTGTAAATATTAACGTAAAATAAAATGAGTAAAATATCAAAAATAGCGCTGCTTGTTGCCGTACTTAATGGTATTGTACTTACTTCATTGGCGGACAGAGGAGTAGGCAAAAACAAAAAAAAGGTTTCTTTAAATATTACAACACCTGAAACTCTCTCAAAAACCCTATCATTTAATCTCAAATCCGGCCTGAAATATAAAGGATCATTACTAAATCGGGTGGAGACCTCTAAGAACGGTCTTAGTTACAGTTCACTTATTACCTATCAAAAAGGAAACACAATCTACATTGTTCCTTACAAACAAAAAATATTAGTACCTGAAGTAAGACAGGGCTATACTGGGATGAAGCTAATCATCAAACCTAAATTATAAAAAACTCCTGATGGAGTTTTTTTAATGCCTTTAATTTCTCTTAAGTTGTTGGTTTTCTTCATAAGTCATTACCCGGTAGCCACTCTTGGGAATTTCGAACTTTATAGCCGGCACTGCGTCGTAATTCAACCGGTTCAAAGTATATCTAAAAGTCAAATTTCCAGATTCTAATTCATACTGCACTGGCAGGCCTGGTAGTTGGGCAAAAGCGTTGTTGTATTTTTTGTTGACAATTGCAATGGAAGGATCGAAATAAACCGTGAACACTTTACCGTCTGGCAATGTGGCGACGGCTTTTTTACAATTGTACTCTCTTATTTTCAAGATCTCCTCAGAAACGGTAAAGTTGAGGTTTTCATATGTTCTGTTCTTGTCAGACCAATTGCCCGCATCCATTGAAATCATTAGCTTTTGACCGCTGTACTCTTTTAAAATAACCCCTTTACCCACCCGGTTATCAAACATAGTTGTCTCTGAGCCGAGTGTACTTTTCATCTCAGTTCTACTAGCTGTAGGCTTTAAAAAAACAGATAGGGTGGCACCATTGAAGCTATTGGCAATGGGAGCTTCGGCTTTAGATGAAGTGATAGAAATATCGTATTGTAAACTGCCTTCTGAAAGTTGTTTTTGTGCTAACAGAGGATGAACGTTTGCAAGCAGAAAAACCGAAGAAAAGATCGCACTTAAAAATTTCATAGATTGAATAATTAGTTAGGATAAAGATAGTGTAATAGCATGCCATTATTGCTTTTACAAGCAGCTATAAAAAAACCTGCAACTTTTGCAAGTGCAGGTTTCAATGATTTAACTTATCCTTATTTTTTTGTAGGGTTTTTCTTTAAATCCTGTATTTTTTTTTGACTCTCCTGCATTGCTTCAATACGCTCCTGCATTTTAGATTTTTTCACCGGCTTCTTCATATTTTCAGCCATCTGTGCGGTTATCTTCTCATGATTTATAATGTACTTCTGAATCAGGATTTGTAACAAGAGGGTAATAGTGTTAGAGACCGTATAATACCAGGTAAGGGCAGAAGGTAAAGTATTAAACACTCCCAATAGAAGTACCGGGAAGATATAAGGCATATACTTCATTACAGGATTACTATTGTCCTGCATGCTACTCATACTGTAAATGGAAATAAGTAAACTCGTAAGCGTAGCAGTGATAGTAAACAAACTCACATGATCGCCATAAAAAGGAATAGTAAAAGGGAGGTTATAAATTGAATCATAGGCCGCCAGGTCGTTGCTCCATAGGAAATTCCTACCTCTCAAATCAATATTTGATTGAAAGAAATAATAAAGCGACATGAAAATAGGAATTTGTAACAGCGCTGGTAAACAGCCTCCCAGCGGGCTCACGCCGGCACTTCGCCAAAGCTTCATTTGCTCCATTCCAAACGCTTGCTGGTCATCTTTATATTTGGCCTTAAGCGCATCCACCTCAGGCTTTAGAAGTTTCATTTTAGCACCACTGAGGTAACTTTTGTATAAAATGGGAGATGTTATCAAACGAATGAGCAGCGTGAGCAATAAGATAACAATGCCCATACTGGCAACATGCTTCTGCAAAAAATCGAAAACGGGTAACAGAAAGTAACGGTTGATATACTTTACAAACGCAAAGACCCCAGTACCGTATGGCACGATATTTTCCAATTGGTTGTTATACTTTTTTAAAATATTGTAATCACTTGGGCCGTAATAGAATTGAAGAGGTATAGCCGATGTAGTGGCTGCAGGCAACACGATGGATGCATTTGTAACAGCACGTGTTATGTATTTACTGCTATCGGCAGGAGCTAACCAGTTTACAGAGGCTGAGTTAAACTTATTCTTTGCTATTAAACCCATGGCAAAAAATTGTTGCTTTACTGCTATCCAATCTACCGGTTTTTTAAACTTGAGATCATCCCCGCTTCCTATACGTTCAAAGTCGAATTCTCCACTTTGGTTATAAGTAATGTGGGTTTGGGTAAGTTCATATTTATGATCTTTTTCTACCTGCTCCGCTTCCGTCTGCCACAGAAGGTTAACGGTATTTTGGGTAAACAATTGGGGCACTCCCGTAAATGAAATATTAAGGTCCATCATGTAGTCCTGAGGTCTTATCACATACTGATGAACCAACTCTTTTCCCGAAGAATCTTTTGAGGTAAATAAAAGTGTCTGTGATTTATCTGCGTTTAGAACTACTGGCTGTGCTGTAAAAAACAACTCATCAGTTTGCGCTGTTCTGTTATTGGCGGCATTTACTGTATAGGAAAACTTATTAAACCCGCCTTGCTGCAATACTACCTGACTACCATCTGATTTCTTAAACTTATTGAGTACAACTTTTACAGGTTGAGCCCCCTTTGTTGAAAAAGTTACGGTCATCAATTCATTTTTCAACTCTATCATTTGGGCGGAAGTAACGCCATTATCAAAACCAATTTCCTGCTGCTTTATCAGTATTTGAGAATCAGCCTTGGCAATATCTAGCTTAGCTGCAGTCGTATCTACCGGAGGTTTCAGGGCTGCAATAGAATCTGCAATTCTCAGCTGCTCCCCTTCATAAGCAAGCCTGCTCCTGCTATTTATCACAAACATAGTAATGAGCAAAGCTGCTATTAAACCGAATCCAATAAGGGTATTTCTATCCATTCCCATGCTGTGTAATTTTGAGATGGCAAAGGTAATTAAGTTTAAGTTTTGCCACATGTATAAAAAATAAATGCCCTCAGATAAGGGCATTTATTTTACTAACGGTAATCGCTAATTATTTTTTAGCCGCTGTTGCAGTTTTTGCAGCTGTTGCTTCTTCTTGTTTCAACTGACGTGTCATAGTTACAGAAGCGATGGGAATTCGTGGCGAATTCATAATTTCCATATTCTCGGCAACGATATCTTGAACCCTGATATTTTCGTTCAACTCTAGGGCAGAAATATCTACATCGATAAATTCTTTCAGGTACTTAGGCAAAGTTTTCACTTTTACTGACTTCATTTTAGTTACCAGTTTACCACCGGCCTTTACACCAACCGCAGTGCCAACGTATTTCAAAGGCAGAGAAGCTATTACTTTTTTGTCTTCTACCAACTCTAAAAAGTCTACGTGTATCAATGCATCACTCACTTTGTCAAATTGGAGATCTTTCAAAATGCAGCGATATGTTGCTCCGCCTACGCTCACTTCTGCTACCATAAATTCGGCAGTGTAAACGATGCTTTTAAATGCAGATGCAGGGGCTGAAAAACTGACCTCAGATTTACCACCGTAAATTACAGCTGGCACAAGTTGCTGAGAGCGAAGTTGGCGGGTGGCTTTTTTTCCGCATTCGGTCCTCAGTTGTCCTTCGATTGTAATTGTTTTCATTATTAAATATTTTTTTATGAGGCGCAAAGGTAGGGGATTTCACCAAACTCTGAGATAGATTTTTAAACCTGGTTTTCAGAAATTAATACACCATTTAACCTATACTCCTTTGCCCAAGCGTGCCCTTCCTCGTATGAAGAGACTGTTGATACTCTTATTTTCATATGCATTGCGAATAGTGACGGCAAATAATTCATCGGTAGACAGAATCTTAATCTTATCGCACAAAGGTTTAACAGGAATAGTATCGCAAACAACCAATTCGTTTAAAACACTGTTTTGAATATTTTCATAAGCATTTCCACTCAACACAGGATGAGTACAAAAAGCACGTACACTTCTAGCGCCCTTTTCCATCATGAGACCGGCACTTTTAGTAAGGGTTCCACCAGTGTCACAAATATCATCAATCAATACAATATCCCTATTGGTAACATCTCCAATTACAACCATACTCGCAATTTCATTCGCTCTTTTCCTATGCTTATCACAAATAACCATTTCGCATTCAAAAAAGGAAGCCACTTCTCTTATTCGATTGGCACTTCCTACATCCGGAGCAGCAAAAGTTAGGTTTTCTAACTGGAGGCTTTCAATGTAAGGGATGAATATAGCAGAAGAATCCAGGTGATCTACCGGTATATCAAAGTAACCCTGTATTTGTGGGGCATGAAGATCCATGGTGATGATCCTGTCTGCACCAGCAGCAGTGAGCATATTAGCCACAAGTTTGCTTCCGATGGCAACTCTTGGCCTGTCTTTTCTATCCTGCCGGGCATAACCGTAATAAGGCATCACCACAATAACTTTGTAGGCAGAAGCCCTTTTGGCTGCATCAATCATCAACAACAGCTCCATTAAATTATCAGAAGGAGCAAAAGTACTTTGTATAAGAAACACAGATTTGCCACGAATACTCTCCTTAAATTCTACCCCTATTTCTCCATCGCTAAACGTTTGTATATTTACTTTGCCGAGTGGTTCTCCGAATTTTTTTGCAATTTTTTCCGCAAGGTATCTGGAACCCGTGCCAGAGAATATTTTCACATTCGATATCATGGAAGATAGTATTGGTTGAAAGATTTGCGAAAGTACAGTTTAGTTTAGGTGAATTAAAATTTCATTTATGGAAATCTCAAAAAACGAATCTAACTCAATTAAGAGCTGGCCCGTAGATGACCGGCCAAGAGAAAAAATGGAAGCAAAGGGAGCCGCAGCCTTGAGCAATTCCGAACTATTGGCCATTCTCATCAATAACGGAAATAAAGAAAAGTCTGCTCTGCAAATCGCAAAAGACATCTTGCTCGTTGGCCAAAATAACCTTGACGAGTTGGGGAAGCTGAGCCTGAAAGATTTGCAGAGGATTAAAGGCATTGGAATTGCAAAAGCCATCACCATAGCGGCTGCGATGGAACTTGGAAGAAGGAGAATGAACAGCGACTTTTTAAATAAAACAATTGTAAGATCAAGTGGGGAAATTGCCAATTATCTAAAGACCGAGCTAAAGGACCATCCACACGAAGTATTTGCCGTGCTTTTTCTTAATAGGGCTAACAAGATCTTACATTTTGAAATAGTAAGTTCCGGTGGATTAACGGGCACAGTAGCTGATCCCCGAATTATTCTGAAGAAAGCTTTGGAGACAGGCGCCACATCCATCGTTCTTAGTCATAATCATCCTTCGGGCAGCCTTAAACCAAGTAGGGCAGATGAAGAACTCACTCAAAAAATAAGGCAAGCCTCTATGTATCTCGACATTAAGGTGCTAGATCATATTATTGTGAGCGATGAAGGCTACTTTAGCTTTGCAGACGAGGGCCTACTATGATCTTAACCTGGTCCCCTTTACCTGGAATATCCTTTAAGCCTGTGCCGTTGGCCCACCAAAATTGAAAGGTAATTCTACTGCTTCCAGATCTTGAATTGTACCATTGGCTGCCTCAAACTTTTGAACATTTTCCATCATTGCCTTCATAAAACGCTTTGCGTGAAATGGAGTTAAAATGATCCTGTTTTTTACCTTACTTTTTGGAGCACCCGGCATTACATTTACGAAATCTACCACAAACTCTGCATGGCTATGAGTAATGATGGCAAGATTTGCATAGGAACCTTCTGCTACCTCTTCCGATATTTCTATATTGAGTTGGTTGGGGGTTTCGTTACTATTATCCATCTTGAAGTATATTTTAGCAAAGGTATAAAGGTATAAGCAAGGAATGCTTTGGCTACTAAAATAAATCCCTGGTTGAGAACTCAACCAGGGACTAAGTGACTAGTATACTTTCCTTAAATTAGTTATATCCAACACTTACAATTTTACCAATCTCAACACATAGGGACCACCACCATACTGTGCTCCTAACGTTGGAAGCGTGTAGTCCAAAGCCAGGTCTATCTGGAAAACGCATGGGGAAACGAAATTTCTTGAAGCTCCACCTCTTGACACCACAGTAATGGGACCGTCGCCATAATTACCATACCCGGGCGAATTCACCGTAACTTCATTAGTCACAGTATTCACGTTTAAGGTAATTGGGTTACCGGTTAAAGGAGAGGGTATTGATAATGTAGATGCGTTTACAACAGTAACCACTACCTGGGTAATTCCAGGTAAGTAATCCTGCCATGGATCTACTGTTATTTTAAACATACCCGCATATTCTGCTGCAGTAAATTTACAAACACTCTTATAAGTAGCAAGCACACTTATCCCCCCATACTGGCCAGCAACGCCTGCTCCGTAGGAAACTCCAACGGCCGGAAATGCTTCGTATTTTTTACCATCCTGAGTGTAAATATCCGCACCAAAGTCAAACTGATCGCTCAACACAGGAGCTGTGCCGAACAAGCTAGTGAGCTGCGCACCTGTTACAGTGAGTGTTGTAGGAAAAGTAGTCAAGCCAGCATTGAACACTTTAACGCTGCTTGCAACGCCATTCTTTATTACAACAATGTCAACTTTAGTTGGCTTAATATCATCTTTAAAGAAAAGATCCACCTTAAACTTTCCATTAAAAGTTGCTGGGTTAGTAGCAGAAATTGTCAAATCAGCTGTGGGATCTGCAGTCACGGATACTAAAGGTACTCTTTGCAAAGTGGGCACATTTGGGTTATCCTCTTTACGACAGGCACTAAGCAGCGTAATCGCAGTCAATAAGCTATATGTTATTATTTTTTTCATTTCTATAATTATTTATTTGATAATTTATTGCATCCAGAATACTTTGTAAGTACTAGGCTCTTTTTGCTTAGGCGCATTGGGATTCCCATCAAGTTCACTACTTGGCCAAACGATTGATATTGGAAAAGGACGATTGATACTTACGGGAACAGCTAATTGTGGAGTTAGTGTGGGATTACCATTTATAGGCGGTTGAACTTTTCCTCCAGGCGCCATTGCAGGATTAGTAGGATCAAAAAGAATAGGAAAACCGGTTCTCCTGTAGTCTGTATATGCACTGATAGAACTACCAAAAGAAGAAATCCATTTTTGCGTCATAATGATTTCTAATTTTTTTGTAGCAGAAGCAGCATCATACTGAGCCATAACTCCAGCTATATAAGCTGTGGTTGTAGCGAGGGGACTCACTAGTGGTGCGCCTGTTCCTGATAAGGTTACTGCATTATCTACTTGCTTGAATGATTCGGTAATGGCGGCAAGCAACACAGCCCGTGCATCGCCGGCAACAACACCTGCATTTATCAATTCTGCTTGCAAATACAATCTATCCGCATAGGTAATCATACGACCCGGTACTGCGCCCGTGGCAGAAAGAACATTGATTGGGGCACCAGCACCATTATCGTATTTGCCGCCACCCGGATAAATACCCACCACCGTGGTTGTATTCTGCTGCGAAAAGCCCACACTCGGCCCGTTGGATGCAAAATAAATTGATACAAATGACCCGTCCCTGTATTCTGTCGTATTGTTATCATTGGTAGCTACCTGCCCTGGTTTGAGCTGATTGTACCAATAATATGGGATCCTGGGATCTGTAAGACCGGTAAAAATATTCTGGTTGTAACCCTTCATGATTTCATAAAACCATGGGCTGATATCTTCTCCCCGCTGAGACGCATTGTAAACTGCTACACCCGGGTTTTTATTATCGGCAGAGTAATTCAATTGAAAATTATCCGCAGTAGAACTTATCAGGCCTGCAGGATTAGCGAGAAGAGCCGTTACTTCAGCAGTTACATTTCTTACTTTACGTTCCTGAGTGTACATTTTTAGCTTCTGTGTGTTGGCAGCCCGCACCCATTTAGTTACATTGCCCTGGTAAATAACATCATCTGCAGCAGGGTTCCTTTTATTTACGGCAGGGTTTTGAAGATCTGCTATTCCTTCATCTAAAAGTGTATATAATTTTGGATAAATTGTTGCGTCATCGTCAAACTTAGGATTTCTGATGTTTGAAGTAAACAATTTGCTAGCCTCAGAGTATGGAACATCTCCGTAAAGATCTACTAACTGACTTGCCGCAAAAGCTTTGATGATTTTTGCTATCCCACGATACCTGAAATTGTTATCGGTGGTAGCTTTGTCAATAATAATATCTGCATTGGTAAATGTAGAAACATAGTAATTATCCCACATTTGATTAGGAATGCCACCTCCGGTTGTTAACACATATGCATTGGGCTCCTCTCGCTGCGTGATACGATGCATTAATACTTCTAAAGAACCACTGACGCCACCAAGAGTATTTTGGCCGGCAATATCAGCTTCAATATTTACCAGTAAATTTTGAACAGGTAGTGTAGAAGGATTGTTGGGATCGACATTTATATCGAAACCATTCTTGGAACAAGCGGATAAAATTAAACCCGCAACCGCTATTGGAACAATATATTTAAATTTCCGGAACATATATTAAGAGTTTAATTAATTAAAAAGTGACATTCAGGTTGATACCTATTCTTCTAGTGGTTGGAGCTGCTGAAAACTCAAGGCCGCTAATACTACTTGAACCATAGTTACCTACCTCAGGGTCAAAATTGGTGTACTTTGGAAACCCTGGAGCTAAATACCAAAGATTTCTACCAGATATACTAATTGTGGCACCGGAAATACGAGAGTTCTGAAAAATAGCCTTAGGGAACTCATACCCCAAGGTTAATTCCCTCAAGCGATAAACTGTTGCATCATACACGCTGAACTCATTTGCAGTATTAATGGCAAATGTGTTACCGCCATTTGGCGAGAAATACAGATCATTTGTTGTTATACGTGTTTGATTAGGGATAGTCTTACCACCATTTGTGATGGCTTTCCCTGTTAAAGCACTTCCATAAATTCCGGGAATAACCCAACCAGTTTCTCTATCTCTTGTATCTAACGTAACACCTCGTCCCAATAGACTTTGAACAGTTACACTATAAAGGCTTCCTCCCTTTGTATAATCAAATAACACATTCATAAACAAGCCTTTATAACTGAAGGTATTTGTAATGCCCAACTTGAAATCTGCAGCAGGATTACCTAGATAACCGTTTTTAGGATCGTCAATAAAAGTTCCAGTGGCTGGGTCAATTAAAAACTGACCGGTTGCACTGTCTCTCAAAGCCTTGGAGCCATACAAGAATCCAAAAGGCTTGCCAACCTGCAGACCAGTGGTAATATCCGTATAACCTCCACCAAGATTTAGGAATTCGATGCCATCAGCCAATTGAGTAACTATATTTTTATTTCTGGTAAATACCCCTTTAACTTCCCAGGTAAAGTCTTTAGTGCGAATTGGTCTTACCGTGGCCTCTAACTCAATACCTTCATTTCTGATACTTCCAAAATTAATAAAGATGGAGTTATACCCTGATGAAGGAGGTGTAGAAACGGAAGTCAAAAGATTATTAGATCTTTTATCGTAGTAAGTAAAGTCTACTTCGAACCTACGTTTGAAAAAACTAAGTTGGAAACCTAACTCTAATTCTTTTGTAAATTCTGGCTGTAGTGTATTACCGGCATTTGCATCCGGACTAACAGCTCCGTAGGGCTGTCCGAGGAATGCGCTAGAAGCAACGTTAAAAGTATTGAAGACATTATAAGGATCTGCATCTTTACCCACTTTGGCGTATCCTGCTCTCAGCTTACCGTAATCAATTACATCTCCTTTTATTTTTAATGCGTCAGTGAATATAAAAGACCCGGAAACGGACGGGTAGAAGTAAGACCTGTTCGCTTCGGGCAAGGTAGAAGAGATGTCATTTCTACCGGTAACTTCTACGAAAGCAAAGTTTTTATATCCAAGAGTCAAGTCAGCAAAAACACCCAATAATCTCCTGCGGGAAAAGGTTTCAGAGTTCGTTTTGTCGATTGGTAAAAAGTTTTGTATTGTATGCAAACCACGCACAATAAACCCACCACCACCAGCTCTTCTTCCGCCAGAAGCGAAATTCCTATTACCCGTCCTTTGGTTAAAACTTGTTCCCAAAGTAGTTTTGATAGTAAAGTCTTGTCCTGTCTTAGGGGAAATTGCAAGTAGAAAAGTTGATTCAATTTCCTGACTACGAAACTTATCTAATACAAAAGTTCCCTGGCTTATTCCTCTTGAACTTGCCTCTAGAACCTCCTCTCTATTAACGGTAGCTAAATTGCTACCGATGTTGTAATCCGCTTGTAACCAATCGTTGAATTTGTAATCAAAATGAACATTCGCTACGGTCCTTTCATCAAATGATGTAGCAGTATTGTACTTGGCAGCCCAGAATGGATGATCGAATTGTGGTCCTAACCATGAAAGACTATTGCCTGTTTTGGTTTCAAATGGTAAACCAAAATCCCAGCTACGACCCATAAACAAAGCACGGGCAAACTGAGAATTTGTGAGTGTACCAGATTGGTTGTCGCCAAACAAGCCACCCTCCTGTTTAGACCTGCTGTAACTAAAGTTAGCACGTACATTTAGCCCTATATCCAGCTTGGAACTGCCCCCACCAGAAATACTGGTTCTGTTATATTTATTGTTGGGTACATAACCGGAGTGGGTTAAGTTAGAACCTGTAAAAGCAAAACTGTTGGTTTGATTCCCAGTATTTACACTCATGGAATGCTCCTGCACCACGCCTGTAGTAAACTGATCCCTAACGTTGGTAGGGTAAGCACGATAAGGAACTTTACCAGTAGGAAACAGTTCAGGGTAAGCTGCCTGATAAGCTGCCCATGTAGCTATAGAATCTCCTGGCTTAAAAAAACCACCCCATGAACCGTTAGCACCCCCAGTAGCATTGCCTTGGGAGCCAGTACCATAGGCATTTTGGTAAGAAGGTAAATTAGCAATCTCTTCAAATGAAACCGACGTTTTGTAAGAAACCTGTGTACCTTTTGAAGTCCTTCCCGCACTTCCAGATTTAGTTGTAATTATAATTACCCCATTGGAGGCTCTTGAACCGTATAAAGCACTTGCAGAGGCTCCTTTAAGAATATTCATACTGGCGATATCGTTTGGATCGAGGTTAGATAAACCACTACCATAAGCACCTGAACCACCAGCCAGCGTACCGGTACTATTAACCTGATTATTACTGTATGGAACACCATCTACTATGATTAGAGGATTATTATCTCCACCGAAAGAGTTATTGCCTCTTATTCTTATCCTCGTTGCCGCACCAGGCGTTCCCTGACCTTGGCCAATATCAACACCAGCAACTTTACCCTGTAATCCTTTCAAGATATCAGGCTCAGATTTTTGCAAGAGTACATTAGGATCTACTTTGCTCACAGCATACCCTGTTGTCTTTTCTGACCGTCTAATACCCGCCGCAGTCACAATTACTTCAGTTAATACTTGCTTGGTTGCATCAGCACTTAAGTTGATAATCATGCCATTCTTTGCCTGTACCTCGATACTCAGGTATCCGGCCGCACTAACAAGCAAAATAGAATTATCGCTAACGCTTAAACTGAAAGATCCATCAGGACCAGCACTGATACCTGTTCTACCACCCTTAACCTTTAAGGAAGCACCGGGAATAGGTACATTTTTTTCGTCCAGTACCTTACCGGACACCACCCGGCTTTGACCGAATGCCAATACTCCGCAAAGCATCAACATCGTGAACAGTGATAAAAGTCTTCTCATGTGCAATAAATTGTGATTTGATGAACTGTAAAAATAAGGATATTTTGTTAACGTCAAAAAATTGTTAATTCTAAATCTTGTGCGTACAATCTCAGTAGTTAAAGGACAAGAACTCATGCTAAAAGGCTGCTTCGCAAGATTAAATTTGTTAAAATTTGTACATCGCTTGGAACTTAACCTCGCTCCTATGGCTGGCAGTGATAAGGTCTAAACCAGAACCCACAGTTGCTTTGCCGGGATACATAAACCTTGCATACCTTGCCCAGAGGGTGATTTTTTTTGTAAGATCAAAATTGCCGTTTATGTACATCCGATATCCTTTGTCGTAAAAAACAGGAATGCTAAAACTGTACAATACATCATTTTCGTAGGCATACAAACGACTGTTGTAACCCTCCGTTTCAAAATATTGAAGGCGTAGGTTTCCGGAAAACTTTTTCATCATTGGTTTGTATAGAACGTCTGCATACATCAGGAAACCTTGCTCAGGCTCCGGACCTTTTTTGTCAAACCACACAATTTCAACCCTGCTGCGCACAGTAAAAGTGGGATTAATCTTATAGCTTAAGTGCGTTCTCCAATTCTGCCGGGGTTGAGCCACCACTGGGCTCAATGTTTGAAGCGTCGGGTTATAATTAATGTATTTTGCCTCGGCTTTATACCTCGTATATATCTCAAACTGCCTGTCTGGCTTGTAATTTAACTGTATCATATAGTCTTTGCCTTCGCTTGGGGCATTCACTCTAAACCTAAGCCAAGGAAACCTGTACACATCAGCATAAGCATCAATTTTCCAGGCGGCATTGGGTCGGATGCTTATGCCCGTAAAAAATCCTTTTTCATTGGTGGGAAAGCTGCTCTCTGTGAATGCGTTGGTGTAAAGTGATTGATAGCCCTTTGAAATATTTCTATAAAAAAAGCTCATGTCTACATTATTGGCCACACTCAACAACAAACCATTTACAAAAGCCGGATACTTTTTGTCTGTAACAGCTGCCTCGCCAAAAAAATGCATATTTTTAAAAGTGTAGCTGTAATCAAAACTATAGTTGCCAAAGCTCTTGCCGGATAAGGCGTATAAATTATAAGGATCGTTGGCTTTGACTAACGGATACTGCAAAGCAAATTGGATAGCATTGACCCCTACCTTCAACTTATTAAGCCTATAGTTGAAGTTTCCGCCAAAAGCCAGCTGACGTTGAGCAGCCTTATCTGCTACTTCGCTGGCGGTGCGGTGAAATCCGGAAGTTTGGAGAGAAGAAATAAAATCATCCTGGCTGTTGGAAGTATCTACATTTAAGTTAGCGTCTACTTTTCTCATAGAGCCAAAAACCGTTGCCTCCCAGTTCTTTTTTCCTAAAGTAATTCCGGCGCCCCTATGGAAGAATATTTCTCCTGCAGAATTATAGGGCCGTAAAACAGCCGACTGACGTTTAACTGCCATGATATCGGGTCCTTTCTTAAAGGCCAGCGTCATCCACTGTGTCAGGCCCTGACCCATGTTCACGGTAAAATCGCCCAGGGCGAGAGATTTAATGATGCCAACGTTGCGAACAAAAAGATGAGCAGAGTAAAAATCAAACCCTTGTTTTTGCGAGCCTTTAAAAAATTGTTCGCCGGCATCTTTCTCCGCTACAACACCATACTGCAGCAGGTTTTTATAAACATATTTGTAGCGAACAAAAAGTCTTTGTGGCGAGCCTGGGTAAAAGTTTTTGGCTGAACTGGAGTCCAACAAATAGCCACGTGATTTTTCAATTGTTTGAGAGACCCTTACGAGCAGGCTATGTTCACCATCTTGCAATCTTGCTCCTAAGTCTTCCATCACACCCTGTGCATTACTTACTGTGATATAGGGCCGGACCTTTTGAATGGTAGCCAAATCCCAACCCGGCACCGCCTGCAATTCGTAAATACTGATTAGTTTGCCGAGTACAGCCCGGTACGCCAAAAAATTTTGAATTTGCATAGGAGTAAGCAGCCGCAACTCTTTAAAAAAAATGTCATCTGCAAAATTGATGTTTACAGGGTTGCGTTGGAGTTGATTAAGCTGTTGAAGATAGGAGTCGTCTTCTGTTTCAACGTCTTCATTGTTTTCGGTTATATTTTCTAGTTGTTGCTCTACGGTGGTGGTAGGCACTGTTGGTTCGGGTACCTGCGCCCATAGTGTTACACTGTTCATAACTAAAAAAAATACAAGGATAATTTTTTTCATTAGTTACTATCCTTAAAATTTACAATTAATAAAAGCCCGGGTGAAAATCCCAACTGTGGATGGTAACTACCCGATATATCTAATCTTAGGTTTTTCCACCCCAGACCAACACCTGCAAAACCGCCACCAGTTTCGCTTACGAAACCGGCACGTGCAAAAAATTGTTTTAAAAACTGGTATTGAACTCCCCCGGTTACATTTACAGGCTTATCTTCCTCTTTAATAATTTCGGCACTCACATAAAAGTTATCCGAAGCGTCGTAACCAAGGCCAAGTTTGTAGGCCGATGCTAACTTTTCGGTTTGCTCTTTGCCCAGTTTGCCGCCCACCGGGTTGTACACATGTATGCCTCCATTCAATTTGTCGGAAAAGTGCATAATCGCTCCTATTTCAAAATTTACAGACGACGCATTGCCGTACTGCGGAACCCTATAGCCGTAATAATTGAATTGAACGCCAAGGTCGAGCAGTTTACCCAGCTTTCTGGCATAGGCCAGCCCCACCTTATTTTCATTAAAATTTTTAAATCCTGCATAATTCACCTGCACACCAAAATTACCCATACTGGTGGGGATTGCTGCAGCCATGCCGTACAAACTGTTTTCAGCCAGCATAAACCTTCGCTCTCCAAACACTCCGGCAGTTGCGTTCTTTATTTGGGCTAGGGCTGCCTGGTTGTTGGTAAAAGCAAAAGGGTCGGTTTGTTTGGTAGAGTAGGCCCCAAGGCTAGTATAAGGCATGCTCACACTGTACCTAAGCGTTTGTGTAAATGAACTTTTTGCAAAAAATAGCAAGCAAATGCAACATAATGAGGTAGCAATATTTTTTCTCAAAGCAGGTTTTTTAATTTAATTGACCAAGTTAGGGAAATTCAGTAGTAATATTTTGCGTGGTGGAAACTTAACAGCCAAATGAACAATTGTAGTTAATTTTGCCGCATGCAACTGTTAGAAGGAAAAATAGTTTCCCAGGCCGTAAAAGATGACTTGCGGGAGAAAACAAATCAGCTAAAAAATCAACATAAAAAAATACCACACCTTGCCGCCATTCTTATAGGCACAGACGGGGCCAGCGAGACGTACGTAGCAAGTAAAATTAAAAACTGCGAAGAAATAGGATTTAAAAGCAGTATGTACCGCTTTGCGCATGATGTGGAAGAAAGCACAGTTATCTCCAAAATCGTAGAGCTTAATAGCGATGAAGATGTAGATGGCATTCTTGTGCAACTTCCCTTACCAAAATACTTTAGCGAAGAAAAAATTGTAAGCCTCATCGATCCCAGAAAAGATGTAGATGGTTTTCATCCGATGAGTGTGGGCAAAATGGTACAAGGCCTCCCCACATTTTTACCAGCCACTCCATACGGTATTATGCTCATGCTGGAGCATTATAAAATTGACACTGCCGGCAAACATGCAGTGGTTATCGGCCGTAGCAACATCGTGGGCAGGCCAATGAGCATCCTCTTAAGCCAACAGGCGAACCCCGGCAACTGCACGGTAACGTTGTGCCATAGCCGCACAAACAACCTCAAAGAAATTTGTTTGCAGGCAGATATCATTGTCGCTGCCTTGGGCAAAGTATCCTTCCTAACTGCAGACATGGTGAAGGAGAATGCTGTGGTGATAGATGTAGGCATCACACGAGTAAAAGACGACACTAAAAAATCGGGCTTTCGCATCATGGGCGACGTAGACTTTGATTCGGTAGCTCCCCGCTGTAGCTTTATTACACCCGTGCCAGGTGGCGTGGGGCTAATGACCATTGCAGCACTTTTAAAAAATACTTACAACGCCTGTTTACAAAAAGATAATTCTTGAAAAATTTAACTACAGATACCTTACAACTCTATCCCGTGATGGAGCAATTTTATACCATTCAGGGTGAAGGTAATCATCAGGGCAAAGCCGCCTACTTTATCAGGCTGGGCGGGTGCGACGTTGGCTGTGTGTGGTGCGACGTAAAAGACAGTTGGGATGCCTCTAAACATCCATTATTTAATACCGGGGAAATAGTAAAAATGGCCGTGCAAGGTTCTAAAAAGCCAGAGGAGGTAATTGCTGTAATTACCGGAGGCGAACCCCTACTGCACAATCTGGATGAACTTACGGCTTCCTTAAAACAAAAAGGTTTTCAAACGAATATCGAAACCTCTGGCTCCAGCCCACTTTCTGGCGACTGGGATTGGATCTGTTTATCTCCAAAAAAATTCAAAGCCCCATTGCCAGAAGTCATCCTGGCAGCACATGAACTTAAAGTAGTCATATTTCATAAATCAGATTTTGAATGGGCAGAACAATTTGCTGCCGAGGTGAGTCCTGAATGCAAACTTTACCTGCAGCCGGAATGGGATAAAGCTCCAACGATCACACCCCTTATTATTGAGTACATCAAACAAAATCCGAAATGGCGCATCTCGCTGCAAATTCATAAGTATTTAGATGTACCCTAGGTGTTGCTTCTAAGGTTGGAGAGGAACTTCGGCCATTCACGCCTGAATTATTTTAACAAAATGAACCCGTTTAAACTCCCCTTAACGGCTATCTTCATTGATATTATTTTTACATGAAAAAGCGCACCTCCCCAATTTTCCGTTTTCATTATACCATATTTTTATTTTTAGTTGTTTTTCTCACTAACAATCCATTGCGTTCATCGGCCCAATGGTACGATCCTGAGAAAGTGAATAAGAAAGCTGGTGATATTTACGCCACGGCTTACGAAGAAGCACGGGCAGGTAACTATCCCGCTGCTATCATTAAATTGGGCGATGCGCTGAAAGCAGAACCAAAGTTTGTAGACGTTTACCTATCACGGGCAGGCATATATGCTGATGTAAAAAATTATGCAGCTTCCGTAAATGATTTTGAAACGGCTTTTAAAATGGATTCGGTTTACTCCAATACTTACCTGCTACCTTATTCCATTTCGCTTGCGGGTATTGGTAATTTTGAAAAAGCCCTTCAAACAGTAAACCGTTTTTTAAATACGCCCCGCCTTAATGCACAAAGCATAAAAGCAGGTAGCTACCGAAAAAAAAGTTATGAACTTGGAGTTGCTTATGCTAAAAGCTTACGGGAAAAACAGAGTCCTGTGTATTTGTTTGCACCCAGCAATGCAGGTACCAATATCAACTCTGCTGCGCTGGAGTATTTTCCTTCGCTCACCATTGATGGATCTAAAATGATTTTTACAAGGAGAGTGAATAATGACGAAGATTTTTACGAAAGCAACTGGGTAAACGGCGCCTGGAGCAAAGCGGAACCTGTGGCAGGAAAAATAAATACGAACTTAAATGAAGGAGCTCAAAATATTTCACAGGATGGCGAGTGGTTAATTTTTACCGGCTGCAACTACCCGGAAGGAGAAGGCAGTTGCGACCTTTACATAGCCTACAAAAGTAAAACCGGCGAATGGACCGAACCAGAGAATATGGGACGCAATATTAATACTGAGTTTTGGGAATCCTCCCCTTCTCTATCCCCCGATAAAAAGAGTCTATATTTTGCCAGCAGCAGACAAGGCGGCTATGGCGGAAAAGACATTTGGGTGACTAACAGAAACGCTGCCGGTAAATGGAGTGCCCCGATAAATCTGGGACCAACAGTAAATACTAGTGCAGATGAGGGTTGCCCTTTTATTCATGCAGATAATAAGACCTTGTACTTTAACAGCAATGGTCACGAGGGTTACGGCCTCACCGATCTTTTTCTGGCCAGGAAAAAAGAGGATAATACCTGGGGCAACCCGGTAAACCTGGGATACCCCATCAACACCATCGACGACGAAGGCTCTTTGATTGTATCGGCCAATGGGAGCACCGCTTTTTATGCCAGCGATGGAGGAGATACTAAAGGTGGCCTAGACCTTTACCAATTTGAGTTAAGGGAAGACATTCGTTCAGAAAAAGTATTGTGGGTAAGAGGCAAAGTTTTCGACAAAAAAACAAAGCAAGGTCTGCCCTCGTCTGTCGAACTAACGGATATCAGTAGCCGTAAATTAATCTCCCGGTTGCAAACAGA
>JBKJKD010000137.1:0-2764 GCA_046597635.1 Ferruginibacter sp.
AATTCTACCATACCATAACTGGGGTGGTAGATATTTTCTGCGTTGGGTAATTGTAGTTTTTCAGAAATCAGTTTCAGCACTTTCATGTGATAATTCTGTTCATCGCCAATAACATAAATGCTTTGGTCTATGCCATACTCCTGGTACTTCTGTTGCGCCAGGCCAATGTCCTGTGTGATGTAAACCGAAGTGCCATCTTTACGTTGCACTATTTTTCTATCCAGTCCATCTGCAGTAAGGTCAATCCACACACTGCTGTCAGCCTCTTGCTCAAAAACCCCTTTCGCCAGGCCTTCCTCTACCGTTTTTTTACCCAGCAGGTAGGTGTTGCTTTCGTAATAAGTTTTGTCAAAATCACTTCCTATTTTTTTGTAGGTAACATCAAAACCCTCGTAAACCCAACCGTTCATCGTTTTCCAGAGGTCCATCACTTCGGGCTTGCCCGCTTCCCAGTCAAACAACATTTGCTGAGTTGCCAGCATAATGGGGGCTTGCTTCTCAGCTTCTGCAACAGGGGTGCCCGCTGCTGCCAATTCCTGTACCTGCCGCTTGTATTCATCATTAAATTTTACGTAATAATCGCCTACAAAATGATCTCCTTTTTGGTGAGTCGTATTTGGTGTAGCCCCGTTGCCAAAAAGCTGCCAGGCTATCATGCTTTTACAAATATGAATGCCCCTGTCATTTACAATGCAACTTTTAAAAACTTCATACCCGTTGCTTTTTAAAATCTCAGCCACACTCCATCCCAAAAAATTATTCCTTAAATGCCCCAGGTGCAGCGGCTTGTTGGTATTGGGAGAAGAATATTCTACCATCACCTTTTTTCCGTTTGCAGGCAAAAGGCCATAGCAAACGTTGGCAAAATCGTCGTTCAGGATTTTTAACCAAAAACTGTCGGCAACAACGAGGTTTAAAAAGCCCTTGATAATATTGAAGCTGGTAAACAATTGAGGGTGGCTTTTCAGCAATGCATTGCCCAGTTCTTCGCCCAATACTGCTGGGTTTTTACCAGTTTTTTTTAACAGGGAAAATAACACTACCGTATAATCACCCTCAAATTCTTCTTTGGTTTGATTTACCTGGAAATCTGCCTCCGTAAAGTGGATGTTGTATAAATGGGCGAGGCTTTTTATAACCGCCTGTTGAAGTTCCTGAGCTATAGACATGGGGCAAAACTAAGAAAACTAAAAAGCAAAAATTCAAAAGGTCTCTGGTTAGCCGATGTGGCCACTACGCTGGGCATCTTTTTAATTTTTAATTTTTGCTTTTTTATTACCAAATACCCCTCCAACTTACGGCTGTTTTAGCTACCTTTGCGCCCATTTTAAAAATTATGATTAGTGTAAATAACGTCACCCTTGCATATGGCAAGCGGGTTTTGTTTGATGAAGTAAATATCAGTTTTACAAAGGGAAATTGCTACGGCGTAATAGGTGCCAATGGGGCCGGCAAGTCAACATTTCTTAAAATTATCAGTGGAGAAATAGAGCCTAATAAAGGTACGGTGAGCATCACCCCAGGCGAGCGCATGGCGGTTTTAAACCAAAATCAATTTGCTTTTGATGAGGAAACGGTCATCAACACCGTGATGATGGGCCACAAAAAGATGTGGGAAGTGATGCACGAGCGAGACGCCATTTATGCAAAAGAGGACTTTAGCGAAGCAGATGGTCTGAAAGCAGGAGAACTGGAAGAGCAATTTGGTGAAATGGGTGGTTACACCGCAGAGAGTGATGCCGCTACATTTTTAAGCGAACTGGGCGTAAAAGATGAGTTGCATTCCATGTTGATGAAAGATATTGGCGCCAACCTGAAAGTGCGGGTATTGCTTGCACAGGCGCTTTTTGGAAATCCTGACATTTTATTGCTGGATGAACCTACCAACAACCTTGATGTGGAAACCATCAGTTGGTTGGAGAACTTCCTGGCTGATTATCAAAATATAGTGTTGGTGGTGAGTCACGATCGTCACTTTCTAGATGCGGTGTGTACGCACGTGGCCGACGTAGATAAAATGAAAATTAAAGTGTACACAGGTAACTATACCTTTTGGTACGAAAGTTCGCAGCTGGCATCCAGGCAGGCATCCGATAAAAATAAAAAGCAGGAAGAAAAGAAGAAAGATTTACTGGAGTTTATTGCACGCTTTAGTGCCAATGCTTCTAAGAGCAAGCAGGCTACGAGTAGAAAAAAGGCCCTGGATAAATTGGTGTTTGAAGATATTACTGCCAGTAACAGAAAATACCCCGGCATTATTTTTAAGCAGGAGCGGGAAGCGGGTAATGATATATTGAAAGTAGAAGGCCTTGCAAAAAAACTGGATGGCAAGCATGTGTTCAGCAAATTAAATTTCGATGTGCAGAAAGGCCAGAAAGTGGCATTTCTTAGCCGTGATCCAATGGCGCTTACCACTTTTTTTGAGGTAATCAATGGCCGGATACCAGCCGATGATGGTAAAAACGAGTGGGGTACCACTATTACCACAGCTTATTTGCCCAATGATAACAAAGAATACTTTGACGGAAATGGTCTGAACCTCATGGATTGGCTTCGCCAGTTTGTGCCGCCTTATGTAAAAGATGTAGATGAAGATTTCTTGCGTGGTTTCCTTGGTAAAATGCTGTTTAGCGGCGATGAGATATTAAAGAAAACATCCGTGTTAAGTGGTGGAGAGAAGGTGCGGTGTATGCTTAGCAAGATGATGATTCAAAATCCCAATTTATTGATATTGGATGAACCTACTAACCACCTTGACTTGGAG
>JBKJKD010000138.1:0-20172 GCA_046597635.1 Ferruginibacter sp.
CTGGATGAAATGATGCGCACTGCCTGGGACTGGGAGTTGAAACTAAAAGCAGAGACAGCGCTATAGCCGGATATGTGATTTCGGATTTATAGTGTCTGATTTCGGATTTTATTGAAACCGAGCACTCTTTTAAGAGACCCACATAAATCCGAAATCACAAATCCGACATCACAAATCATAAAACTATTTTCTTCTTATCTTGCGCCCCAATTCAATTATAGTTATGCTTAAAGACATAGAAGTTACCGGAAAGAAAGACACCCGCAGTGGTTTTGGCGATGGCATATTGGAAGCTGCCCGCAGCAACGAAAACATTGTAGCCCTTACAGCAGACCTTGCGGGGTCGCTCAAACTGGGGCCGTTTATAAAAGAATTCCCTGAGAGATTTATCCAATGTGGCATTGCAGAAGCCAATATGATTGGCATTGCAGCCGGCCTCACCATTGGTGGTAAAATCCCGTACACCACCACCTTTGCCAACTTTAGTACCGGCAGGGTATATGATCAAATTCGCCAGAGTGTAGCTTATAGCAATAAGAATGTAAAAATATGTGCTTCGCATGCAGGCCTTACCCTGGGCGAAGATGGCGCAACCCACCAAATACTAGAAGATATTGGCCTGATGAAAATGCTGCCCGGCATGACCGTTATTGTGCCATGCGATTACAACCAAACAAAAGCTGCTACAAAAGCAATCGCAAATTATGAAGGGCCTGTTTACCTCCGTTTTGGTCGCCCGGTGTGGCCCATCTTTACCAAAGAAGAAGATTTTGTAATTGGCAAAGCACAGGTGCTGAACGAAGGAAAGGACATCAGCATTTTTGCCTGTGGCCACATGGTATGGATAGCAGTAGAAGCCGCACGGATATTGGAAGAAAAGGGCATCAGCGTAGATCTTATTAATATACATACCATCAAACCGTTGGATGAAGAAGCTATTTTGGCGTCTATCCAAAAAACAGGTTGTGCGGTCACGGCAGAAGAGCACAATATTATTGGCGGCCTAGGCGACAGTGTTGCACAAGTGGCTGCCAAAAACTGGCCGATCCCCATGGAGTACATTGGCACCAACGATACTTTTGGAGAAAGTGGAAAGCCCGAAGAACTGTTGGTAAAATATGGTTTGGATAGCGCCCATATTGTGGCGGCAGCTGAAAAAGCATTAGCCCGAAAAAAATAAATACAACATTTTCAAAAAAAGCTGCATCCCGAAAAGATGCAGCTTTTTTTATTTCAATTTTTGCAACAGTGCTTTAAAACCTTTGTGATCTTTTAGGCCTCCAAAAGCAGCTTCTTTGGCAATGGCCTCTTTTGTATAGCTACCATTCTTAATTGCCTGGCTCAAAAAGGTAATAGACTCATCCCAGCGGCTGAGGCCGGCATACAAAACTGCCAGGCTGTAACTACCGGAGGCATTGCCGGGATCTTTACTGTGGGAAAGCAGGTAATATTTTTCAGCAAGTTCCGTTTGCCCCAACATTTCGGCAGTGGCGCCATAATTTGAAAATAAAACAGCATTCTCGGGATCGTACTTAAGGGCTTGCCCATACAAGTATTGGGCATCCGTATAGCGCTGCAAAGCATAATATAAATTTCCCAGTTGGTTAAAAGTGTAGGCATTGGTACTGTCAATATCCCATGCCTTGCTATAGGCGTAAATGGCAGCAGTATCTTTACCCATAGCATTGTATGCTGCGCCTACAGCATTCCAGGTGTCAGGGTTTAAGCTGTCTAGCGCAAGAGAAATATCAAACATACGCATAGCCTCCTTGTATTCTTTAAACTCTGTAAAAATATTGCCAAGGCTTTGGTACACCGCTGGGTTTAGCGAATCGGCTGCCACCATTTTCTTTACATAAAACTGTACACTGTCTGCACTGCGGTAATCATACATGTGCACCCGCAGGGCTCCTTCATTGGCCTGTAAAAAACCCGGATCGTAGTACATGCCTTTATAAAAACCAAGCAGTGCCTCCTTCCAGTTTTTTTTGTTGAGGTAGCAAAAGCCTAATTGCGTCCATAGTACAGGGTCGGTGGGGTCTTTTTGCAAGCCTGCCTTTGTCCAGTAAATAGCAGAGTCTATTTTTTGTTTAGTACTGTACATTCCAGAAATTCCGCCGTAAGTGGTTTGATAATTAGAATCGATGGCAAGCGCTTTTTTATAAAAATAGAGAGCACTGTCAAATTTATTTTGTTGCGTATAAGCACTGCCCATGTTGTGAAAAGGATAGAGCCAGTTTGGCGCCAGCTGAATTCCTTTTTGCAAAGCAGCCTTGCCTTCATCGTACTGTTTAAGGCCAATGTGCATCAGCCCCTTTAAATTATAAAGATACGCTGCCTGAGGCTTTAAGGCAACCGCACTGTCCACCTTGGCAAGGCTTTGCCGTAAGTCGGCAGTATTGTAACTGCGCCAATTGGCATGTGCTTCTAAAAATAGCCGGTTTACTTTTACATCAAGTGGGTTGTAATATTGCGTGTCGGCAATGGCTTCAAATACTTTTAATTTGTTGGCTGCCGTATTAAAATAGGCCTGGGTATACTGGTTGTTATTCTGGCTGGCGTGCAGGTATGTGTTGATTACTTTAGCCACATCTGTCATCAACTTACTGCTTAATACAAAGCTTAATTCGGAGGCAAGCTCCGTAGTTGCTTCTTTTTGTTTCACAATTTGCTGCAACAACTCGTATGCACCGCCTTGTTCTAAGAGTCTTCCTTCATTGATGGCTTTTAAAAAAAGCCGGTACAAATCTTCCATCCCAGCCTCCTTCATGGCGGTGCCAAGGTGAACGGATTTAGTTACAGCAATATCCGATTTCTCTGGTGTATAGGATACGCCCTTTTGCAGGCGTGCCAGCAATTTTGCTTTGGTTGCGGGATCAACTTTGCTCATCACAAGACCATCCGCAGGGCTGCAACAATACTGTGGCGTTTGCCGGTACTTTTTTGTCTTTTTATCGTACGAGGCATCATTCACATTCTTCTTTACATAGTCGTACAATTCTGTGAGGGTTACCTCACCATCTTCCGGAGAAGTATCGGCCAGGCCTTTCAGGCCGTTTATAAGGTGCCACGAAAACAAACCACGTCCGCTACCCCATTGTGAACCCTCAAAAGACACCTGGTTGCTGGCACAGGAAATCAACTGTATCTCCCCCGCTTTTCTTTCAAAAATTTGCTGATACGAAATGGTTTGTCCTTCATCCTTACCGGGCAATTCATTGGTACGGCAAGCATCAGTTATCAATATTACCTGAGTGCCGTTGCCGGTTATTTCCTGTATGCGCACCTTTAATTTGTGAATATCAATCAGGCCTACACCCGTGGAATAGTTGTTGCGATCGTTGCCAGCAGGGGCATCGTAAGCTAGCAGGTAAGCTTCATCGGCACGGTAAGCATCCCCATGGCCGGAAAAATAAATATAGAAAATGTCCTCTTTCTTCAGCTTCTCTTTAATTCGGTTGAATTTGCGCCAAAACTCCATAAAACTGGCGTTTTCGTTAAAACAAGTGTCTACCTGCGTAGCGGGTACATTGGCCCCGGCAGGCGAAACCAGGTAGTTGTAAAACTCCTTGGCGTCTACGTCCGCATATTGCAGGTTTTGGTAACTGTCGTTTGCCTGGTAACGGGAAATGCCGGTTACGAGTGCAAAGGTTTGACCCTTAGCTAAAGCGGCTGGCTTCGTTAAAAGTACGTTGCCCCTCGTATTGGTATTCTCCTGCCCAAAAGTTTGAGTGGATAAAAAAGATGGTACAACAAGACAAATAAGGATCACATAGCTGCGGTATATCCAAAGAACGAAGGAGTTCATATGAAAGTATTTTTGCTTAGATGCGTTGCTTAAAGTTATTCCTAAAAAATAATCTCACCACTTTTAATGTTTAAAGCAGCAATTATTTTCTTGCAGCTTTTTTGCAACCATTTTAACATCCCGTTAAACCCTGTGAATAAAAACACGTCTATGACTTGGTTTTTTTACATTTGTTGTACTACAACTATTATATGGCAGAACACTTAGATGACAAAGAACTGCTGATGCAGTTTAAAACCGAAGGCAGCAAAGAAGCAGCCTATACCCGTATTATAAAAAAATACCAGGAAAAATTGTATTGGCACATCCGCCGCATGGTGGTAGAACATGAAGATGCCAACGACGTATTGCAAAATATGTTCATAAAGGTTTGGAAGAACCTGGACAACTTTAGAGAAGATAGCCAATTGTACACCTGGCTTTACCGTATAGCCACCAACGAAAGCCTCAGCTTTTTAGAGCAACAAAAGAAGAGATCTTCCACTTCCATTGGCGACGACGATGGGTATCTGAGTAACAAGTTGGTAGCCGATAAGGATTTTGATGGCAATAAGCTGGAATGGAAACTTCAATTGGCCATTCAACAATTGCCGCAGAAGCAAAAAGCAGTTTTTAACCTGCGCTATTTTGAAGAAATGCCTTACGAAGAGATGAGCCGTGTGCTGGAAACCAGTGAAGGGGCGCTCAAAGCAAGCTACCACCACGCCGTAAAAAAGATTGAAGATTATATATTGAACCGTTAAACTATTGACCTCTAAGAGCGTCTATATACCCGGATGAACCAGCCAGATAACATATTAAATGAATTAAGGGAATTGAGTCCCGCTGTAGCCGGCATCAACCGTGTGAATGTTTTTACGGTTCCCGATGGCTATTTCGAGTCTCTTACCGGCGTTTTGTTAATGAGGACTTCTGCTAATGAAGGTGCGCAATCCGCTATGCCATCAGTACCAGCAGGCTATTTTGAAAACCTTGCAGACAATATCCTCCTCAGGATAAAAAAAGAAGTGCCGCAGGAAATAGCCGGGGTTTCAGAATTGTTAGCCGGCATTGGTCGTAAAAATATTTATAGCTCACCTGCAGGATATTTTGAAACCTTACCGGCGCAAATTCTGGCAAGGATCAAGAATGAGGATGAAAGTGTTGGCTTTGAAACCGCCGCTATCTCCAGCCTCGTAGCTGGTATTGGAAAGGAAAATGTTTATAGCCTGCCGGCTGGATACTTTAACAATCTTGAAACTGGCATACTTGCAAAGCTTAACGCAGGCAATGTAGCATCTGATGAAACCGATGAACTTTCTACCCTGGTAGCTGGTATTGGTAAGCATAATATTTACAAGGTGCCGCAGGGTTATTTTGAGAACTTATCTGCCGATATTTTACAAAGAATTAGGCCCACGGCGAAAGTCATTAGCATGAAGCCTCGCTTCTCTGCTCTAAAATATGCTGCGGCGGCAGTTGTTACTGGCATCATTGCCATCAGCGCATTTTTTATGCTGAATAACAACAACAATACTCAGAGCCAGGAGCAGGTAGCGGTTATGAAAGAAGCTAATAAAATAATTGAAACCAATAGTTTTGATAAAGAGATGAACAATATTTCGGATGCAGCCATTGTTGCTTTCCTGGAAAACAAGGGCCAGGATGTAGAAGCATCGCTGGTGGCATCTTTGGCAGATGATAAGAATTTGCCGGAAGCAGATGAATACCTGCTCAATGAAAATACGCTTGATGAAGTTTTGAGTACCCTCGATTTGAACAACTAAAAATTACCCACATGAAAAAATTTATACTATCACTTGTTATATTCGCCGGCTTTGCGGCACAGGCACAGCCTGGCAATGACAGGCAAGAAAAAGTAGAAGCCCTTTACGTAGCTTATATGACAAGGGAACTTAAACTTACAGAAGAAGACGCACAGAAGTTTTGGCCCGTGCATGCGCAATTCGATAATGAAATAAAAGCCTTAAGAATGGAATCTTCGGAACTAGACAGGCAACAGGCTGTGCTAAATATCAAAAAGAAATACCAGGATCGTTTCACTCGCATACTGGGTGCCACACGTACCAATGATTTCTTTGTGAAAGATGGGGAGTTTAGAAAGAAACTGGTAGAACGCCTTAAGAAAATGCGACAGCAGAATCCTGGAAATGGCAGGCCTTTTAGACAGTAGCGCAAAACTATTTTATACATCAAAGAAACCCCTTTCACGAGGGGTTTTTTAATGTACTAGGTTTTAAAGCAGCAATCTTAAAGAACTATAAACGGCGTCTTAATATCGTGGTAAAATAGCATCGTCCAGTGCTCTTCCTGCGCCTGTTTCCACCACTGGCTTCTAAGCTCCATACATTTTTTTCCATCGAAATCATATTTAGCTACAAACCTGCTTTTCATTTGTTGCAGTTGTGGCGCAACGTCGGCACCAAAAAATATCACTTCTCCATCTTCCTCTATCCAAAACACCATGTGGTAGGGTGAATGTGCACCGGTGGTCTCAAAACGAATTCCGTTTTCAATGCTACCATCGCCTTCTATGAACACGACGTTTTCTGCCTCCGCTAAAATTGAGAATTCATCCGGGGTGTAAGAAGGTTTTCCTTTTTCTAAAGCAGACTGCAATTCATCCTTGTTTACATAGTAGGTAGCCTGGGGGAAACTCATGCTTTGCGTACGTAGCACTTTATCTTCTTTGGCCACACCGCCTGCATGATCTTTGTGCAAATGACTCACCAATACTTTAGTTACATCCATGGGGTTGATGCCGTTATCAGCAAGATTTTGATGTAACTGCAAAACGCCATCGGGATTGGTAAAGCCCAGGCCATTATCCAACAGTATCACGTCTGTTTTTGTAAGTACTACAAAAGGCTGTATTTCTACCAGCAGGCTACCCACCGGGCGCTGCTGAATATCGTCTGTAGCTTTATTAAAGGGAACAAACACTTTTGTTTGATCGATGCTAAAAGCACCTTCGCTTAGTGGAATAATTTTCATTGGCCCCCTGCCCCCCGGAGGGGTGATTTAGTTCTCTGATATTTTCAGAATATTAATAATGATGTAAGGCTGCAAAAGTAATTGAAAAGAACATTGAAATACCAGAGACGTCATAAGCCCCCTTCAGCGGGTTTGGGGGCCGTTTTACCTCAACACCATTTGCCTATCTGCATCCAATTTTACCATGATAAAAATAAGGATGGTAAATGTAAGTAGCGAAGAACCGCCGTAACTCATGAGTGGTAAGGTAATTCCTATAACGGGTGCAAGGCCGATGGTCATTCCAATATTAATGGCTATGTGAAAAAACAATATACCGGCAACCGAGTAGGCATATACCCGGCTAAAAGTACTTCGCTGTCGCTCTGCTATAAATACGATTCTAAGCAGCAGGGTGAGGTACAAAAGCATGAGTGCGGCGCAGCCCACAAACCCAAAATTTTCTCCAAGTGAAGTAAAGATAAAATCAGTGTGTTGCTCGGGCACAAAATCGCCCTGAGTTTGGGTACCCTTTAAAAATCCTTTGCCGAAAAAACCACCAGAACCAATCGCAATTTTCGATTGTTTCACATTATAATTTTCTTTATCGCCTTTTTTCTTTTTGGCAGCTGCTTCAGCACCTGGGTCATCGGACGGGGCTGCTTCTACAAATGGATTGTCCCTGCCTACAAGGCTAAAAATTCTATCGGCCTGGTATTTTTGAAAAACAGATTTGAAAAGAAAGGGAACCGCTACCCCCACAAACAAAGAACTGATGGCCCACACGCTCACAATGAAGACAAGCAAGCCACGATTTCTTTTTATTTTTCGCTTCATAAAATACATGGTGGCCAGGGCTATTACCGCCAGGCTGATGAGCAATGGCATAGTAGGAAACAGCAAAGTAATAACCAACAGTACGCCAAGCGAAGCTCCAATAATGAGATAGCCAGCCGGCAAACCTTCCCTGTACATTGGCAACAGAAAAGCGAAATAAACCAATGCAAGGCCTGTTTCATTTTGCAGTATCGAAAAAACGATGGGTAAAAAACAGATACCGGCTGCAATGGCATGCGAGCGTGTTTTGGTAAAATCTGTACCGGGCTGCGCCAGGTATTTAGCAAGGGCCAGGGCTGTAAATATCTTACAGGTTTCTACAGGCTGCAGGTTCATAAAGCCGAGCGGGATCCAACTCCGGGAACCATTCACATCTTTACCTACTACAAAAGTGGCCATCATGAGCAATATCCCGATTATGTACAGGATATTGGGTGTGGCCGTAAAAAATTTACTATCTGTAAGTAATATAAAAATAGCAAGTATGGCGCTGATGCATAAAAAGAGCATCTGCTTACTGTAATTCTTTTTAAAGGCAAAGAGGCTTTGAAAAAACTGGTCGTTGCTTTTAAATTCTACAGAAAATATGCAAATGAGACCAATGCTTACAATGATGGCATACAACCATATAACTACCCAATCAATACCTTTTGATATCATGGGATTTTGGTGAGACATAACTTCGCTTTATTACTTAATTAGTTTATTTGACTTGTATCTGCCGTTACAGGCTTTTTCTTTTCGTTGGGTAAGATAGCACTGTTACGCAACGCAGCCGTATCACCGGCAGGCGTACTTTTTCCAGGCTTCTCCTTCTTAATCTTATCCAGGTCGTCTGTTTCTACCTCATCACTTTCAAGGCCGGTAGTATCTCTTACCAATTTAATGTAGCCCTTTGCCATGAGGTAGGCGGAGTCCCGTCTGTGCATGATAGAATCCCTCGCTCTTATTTCTTTTACCAGCCTCGGGGGCAGCAAGTTCATTTTTGCAATCTGGTCTGCCTTTGCATTTCTCTCCTTGCCTACAATGGAATCTCTTAAATATTTTTCTATCATAAGCGAGGCTATCGGCGCTGCAGAGGTAGAACCAAAACCTGCGTTTTCGCAAATAACAGCAATGGCTATCCGGGGATTTTCACGGGGAGCAAAGGCTGCAAAAAAAGCATGATCTTTTTGCTTTACTCCTTTGTAAGCATTTTCTACCGTACCTGTTTTACCACATACAACAATGCCCGGCACCTGGGCATACCGGCCCGTACCACCATCCATAACGCCCTGCATACCATCGTGCACCTGCTCAAACAAACTGTCCGGAATATTCAAAGCAACATTTCTTTTTTTGTAGGGGCTCAGTAAATTAAATTCATCGCCACTTTCAATAGAGTCTACCAGGTGCGGCGTAATGTACCATCCTTTGTTAGCCAGGTAAGCCATTTCATTGGCCACCTGCAAAATAGTGGTTTCTACTTCACCCTGCCCGATACTCACAGAGCGGAAGGTGCAGAAATTCCAATGCCCTTCACCATAAATTTTGTTGTAGGTTTTAGCGGTGGGAATGCTGCCGCTTTTCTCTGAAGGCAGATCTACCCCCAACTTTCTACCCAGGCCAAAGGCCCGCATGTAACCAGCCCAGGCATTTAAACTACTATCCACACTGGGATACTTGGGGTTGTTGATCACCCGCTGCATCACATTGGCAAAATAAGTATTGCAACTGTGGGTGATGGCTCCTTTGAGTGCCCATACACCAGGATCGAGACAACGCATGGGTTTACCGCAACCATAAAATGCGCCAGTGCATAAAAAAGTGGTGTTAGACGTAACTACCCCTTCCTGCAAACCTATAAGCCCCTGCAAAGTTTTAAACGTAGAGCCAGGAGAATATTTGGCACCGATGGTACGATTCAAAAAAGGAATCCGGGGGTCTAACAACAACTCGGTATAATGCTTTTTTCTTTCGGCACCGGTGAGTAAGCGTGGCTTATACGTAGGTGCGCTTATCATTGCAAGAATACCACCCGTCTGCGGATCAATAGCCACCACTGCTCCAACTTTATTTTCCATCAATCTTTCACCTAGTTCCTGCAATTCAATATCGAGGAAGGTGTGCATGTTCTGTCCTGCAATGGCGATGGTATCATATTGACCATTCTCCCATCGGTCTGTAAGCCGGTTTTTATTATCTCTTTTGTAATACTCAATTCCCCGCTTACCCATCAACACTTTTTCATACGAAAGTTCCAACCCGGTTTTTCCTGCATAATCTCCGGATACATAACCTTCGTCTGGATGTTTTTTTAAAAAATTAGTATCTACTTCAGATAAGTACCCAAGAATGTTACCACCAGCATCATAAGGATAATCTCTTACCGGTCGCTCCTGCAGATAGTAGCCTGGCGCAAACTTGTACATGTTCTCATTGAGCTTCGCCATCTTTTCCTCACTCAGCAGCGCTTCAAATATAGAGGGACGGTAACTTTTATTTTTAATGATGGCTGTAATGATCCGCTGGCGAAATTCAGCGGTGTCTATACCAAGAATATTGCAAAGCATACTGGTATCAGTTCCCCTGATCTTTCCGGGAGTTACCATCAAATCGTAAATGATGGTGTTTCGTAAGATGGGCCTGTTCTTTCTATCGTAGATGATGCCACGATCCGGATACACCACTTTGCGAAACATGCCCTGATCGTCGGCCATTATTTTGTACTTGGAAGAAAAGACCTGTAACGTAAATAACCGGATGATAATGATAACGATCATACTGACAAATATCAGGCGGATCACATTTCTTCTTGACTGGTTAAATACGGACATGGCGCTTGCCTGATAATTTTATGATGGTGATAGGTTCAAGAGTTCAAAGGGTTCCAGAGGTTCCAAAGGTTTCAGGGGTTTCAAACCTTTGAAACCTTTGAAACATTAAACCTTTAAAACATTAAGGTCAAAGTTCCTTACTTAAATTGTATTTGTCCTAAACTTTTGTTTGCGCACAAAAATGAGGTCGGCAATTAGTATAAGTAGAAGACAGATAGCGGTGCTCAATATTGTTTTGCCCAGGAAATACCAAAGGTTTCCAAACTGCCAGGCTTCCAGCAGAAAGAGCCAGGCATTGTGTAAAAAGGCAAAAAAGCCGATGTACACAGCGTAGGGCAAAAGGCCACCTAAACTTGTAATGGAAGGTTCTGCATAGTTGGTTTCTGAACCTTCTTGTGGGATAAGCATATTGATGAGAAAAGGGCGAACATACGCAATGAGTACACAGGCAGCCGCATGAAAACCAGGCTGATGACGAAAACTGTCCAGCGTAAAGCCCAAAGCAAAAGCGATGAGCATTAACCAGGTGCGCTGCATTTTAAACGGAAGCCAAAGAATAAATAGAAAGTAGAGGTAGGGAGTAACCAATTGATGCAGGTGTATTTTATCTAGTACATAAACCTGCACCAGGATAAAAAGGACGAACCTCATAGCATTTTTCAAAATATTATTCATGGTTCCTACTTACTGTTGTTTTTAGCTTTCTCCAGCAATTGATCAATGGCGGGTTGCTCCAAATTATTGATAGCATAGGCCCATTCTAAGTTATAAAAATTAGAAGCTGTGCGCACACTGATCTTGTAATTGTTGGTGGCTGTTTCCAGAAAAACTTCATCTATTCTGCCTACCAACAACCCTTTGGGAAAAATGGTACTAAAACCACTCGTAATCACACTATCGCCTTTGGCCAGTTTAGTACTTTTAGGAATACCGCTTAGCGTTACTATGTTAGGATATTTTCCATCCCAACTTACAGTGCCTGTTTCGCCGGTTTTTAAAAGTTTACCGCTTATTTTACTGTCTTTGTGTAAAAGGCTCATTACAACGGCATACTCCCCACTAATGTCTGTAATTACACCCACTACTTCGCTGTTGGGACCTACAATCCCCATGCCCACACGCATCTGCGGCGTATTTACAGTTTGCAGCACCAAAAAATTGCTGGGGCTTGTTACTGCATTGGCCACCACTTTTGCATGCAGGTAGGTGAACTTGCGATACTGCTGAATAGAATCAATGCGAAGGGTGTCTATTACCTGTTTGTAGCCACTGTCTGGCAAACTAAAATTGGCTGCCAGTTTATTATACAAAACCTCGTTGGCTTTTACGAGGGAGTCATTTGTTTTTTTGAGTTGAAAATAATATTCAATACGATCGTATTGGGAGTTTACCTTACCTGTAATTTGATTTGCACTGTTGCCGAACATGGCATGATGATATTGACTGTATTGCACAATCAACGTAATGCAGACCACCTGTAATACAAGAAATATTAGGAAATTAAAATAGCGGCGGATGAAGAGAAAAATGTTACGCACCGGAGAGAGAAGATTTAAAGTTAAAATTCTAAATCCCAAAAAGCAACGCCCCCTGAAATTTAGAATTCGTATTTTTTAAGTTTAATGAGCCATTATCTCATTACAAAAGGAAAACGGTCGTAATTCTTCAAGGCAATACCAGTCCCTCTTACCACACTCTTAAGTGGATCATCGGCCACATGTACCGGCAACTTAATTTTGGCAGCCAGTCTTTTATCAAGCCCACGCAACAATGCACCGCCACCAGTTATATACAAACCCCGGCGATAAATATCTGCCGCCAGTTCAGGGGGCGTGGTTTCCAATGCCTTTAAAATGGCTTCTTCTATTTTGAAGATACTTTTATCAAGCGCCTCGGCAATTTCCTGGTAGCTTACCATTACCTGCTTGGGAATACCTGTTACCAAATCACGGCCGTTAACGGGGATATCATCCGGAGGATTTTCCAGGTCTTTCATAGCCGCACCCACCTGTATTTTTATTTGCTCCGCAGTACGTTCTCCTATCAACAAACTATGGTAACGGCGAAGGGCTTCCATGATGTCGGCAGTAAATTCATCACCGGCAATACGGATACTTTGATCGCACACAATACCTGCAAGCGCAATTACTGTAATACCGGTAGTACCACCGCCAATATCAATAATCATATTTCCTACTGGTTCCTCTACATCTATACCAATACCCAATGCTGCGGCCATAGGCTCATGAATGAGATACACTTCCTTGGCACCGGCTTGCTCTGCGCTGTCTCTTACGGCACGTTTTTCTACTTCGGTAATGCTGCTCGGTATGCAAATCATCATTCTCCAACTGGGAGCAAAAAGTGGCTTCTTTTTATAAACCAACTTTATAAGCTCACGTATCATTAATTCGGCAGCATTAAAATCAGCGATCACACCATCCCTCAAAGGGCGCACTGTGCGGATACTTTCATGGGTTTTTTCATGCATCATCAATGCCTTTTTGCCCACGGCCAATAAATTTTTTGGATTGTTTCTATCCAGGGCAACAATAGATGGTTCATTAACCACTACTTCGTCATTGTGAATGATGAGGGTATTGGCGGTTCCAAGGTCTATTGCAATTTCTTGTGTGAAAAAATTAAAAATTCCCATGTTTTTTTTGTGAAGACTTATGAGTGTGTGAATGCAGCAAAGTTGATGTAAAATATTGGATTAAACAACGCTAAAAAATTATTTGTCAAAGGATAGCGCTCATTGATAAGAAACGTTAAAGGCTTGTGAATAAAGGATCATACTAATATATTTAGCTTTTAAGAAAACGCTTTCTTTTTTAATACGCACCGCATGGACTAGCATTAAAAGTTATAAAAATTCGTAGCCAATGTCACGACGATAATTGATTCCTTCAAAATGAATCTGGCGCAATGATTCTTTGGATTTTGTGCAGGCGTCTTCTACATCTATACCAAATGAGGTAACTACCAGCACCCGGCCACCGGCCGTAAGTATCCTTCCTTCATCCTCCTTGGTTCCGGAGTGAAAATGCATAGTATCTTCTGCGGTGGCTGCATCCAGTCCTTCAATTTCAAAGCCGGTTTCATGCTCCCCGGGGTAGCCGCCACTCACTGCTACAATGGCAACAGTGCTGCGTGGGTCTGTTTGAATTTCCACTTCTGCAAGGCGCTGTTCTCCGGTAGCCAGTAATAATTCTACCAGGTCGTTCTGCAACCTGGGCAGCACCACTTCTGTTTCCGGATCGCCCATTCTACAATTGTATTCAATTACCATGGGTTCGCCGGCATCTATCATCAACCCAAAAAATACAAATCCTTTATAATCCAGGTTATCTTTCTGCAGGCCTTTTACCGTGGGTTCTATAATGCGATTGATTACTTTTTGCCGCAAGGCATCATCAAAAAATTCGACAGGGCTCACCGCACCCATACCTCCGGTATTCAATCCCGTATCGCCTTCGCCCGCTCTTTTATAATCCTTTGCCTCGGGCAGCAACACATAGCTTTTGCCATCTGTGAGTGCAAACACACTCATTTCTATTCCTTCCAGAAATTCTTCAATCACCACTTTAGCACCCGCCTCTCCAAATTTATTGCGGTGTATCATCAACTCAAACTCGGCAGATGCTTCCACATGCGATTGACAGATGAGTACACCTTTGCCTGCAGCAAGGCCATCTGCTTTAAGAACGATGGGAAGGCTATGTTGTTGTATGTACAACAAACCTTCGTCAAAATTTTCTGCGGTAAACTCCTGGTATGCTGCCGTTGGTATGCCGTGGCGCTGCATAAACGATTTAGCATAGGCCTTACTTCCCTCCAGCTGGCTTGCTTCGGCCGATGGTCCAATAATGTGAATATGCTTGGTAGCTTCCCCCTCTTTAAAAAAATCTACAATACCTTTTACCAGGGGCTCTTCCGGACCAACGATGAGCATATCCACTTTATGCTCCGATGCTGCATTGGCAAGGGCTTCAAAATCTGTAGTTGAAATGGGCAGGTTGGTTCCACAAAGTGACGTACCCGCATTACCAGGGGCAACAAAAAGCTTTTCACAATGGGCACTTTGCTTGAGTTTCCAGGCCAGGGTATGTTCCCTGCCTCCGGCACCTACAATAAGAATGTTCATTAAATAAAGGATTATAATTGGGTTAATAAATCGTAGACGAAATTAAACACACAAACAATATGAAACTCGATTATTTATTAGATAACATACCGTCCATATATTATTTAATAAAATCATCGGTTGTTTTTAAAGAAATGATTTTATGCCGTGTTTAAAGAATTTCACTATTTTGGGCTCATTAATATCATCACCAGCATTTAAAACAAATATTTATGAATGAACCAGTAATGCCAGCTAAGGGTCATCCCAAAGGTTTATGGGTGCTTTTCGGAACTGAAATGTGGGAGCGTTTTGCTTATTATGGCATGCGTGCTATACTAGTTCTTTTCATGACCAAGGCGCTGATGTTTGATAAAGTTTTTGCATCCAACCTCTATGGCAGTTACACCAGCCTTGTTTATTTAACTCCGCTTATTGGTGGCTTTGTTGCAGATCGTTTTTGGGGCAACCAGCGGTCCATCATCGTCGGCGGAATTGTAATGGCGCTGGGGCAATTTGTTTTGTTTATGTGTGCATCTACTTACGTGTCTGCTCCTGATGTTTCTGCCTTTCTATTCTTCGCCGGGCTGGGGTTAATGATTGCAGGAAATGGTTTCTTTAAACCTAATATCTCCTCCCTTGTTGGTCAGTTATATCCCAAAGCAGATAGAAGAATTGATTCGGCTTATACTATTTTTTATATGGGCATTAATGTTGGCGGAGCCCTTGGTCCATTCCTTTGCGGGTTGGTGGGCGATACCGGAAACCCTGCCGACTTCAAATGGGCGTTCTTAACGGCCGGCATCGGTATGCTTATAGGCGTGGCTGTGCAGCTTATGTTCCATAAAAAATATGTACTTAATCCGCAGGGGCAAATACTTGGAATGACTCCTCCAAACGCACCTGTTGCCTGGACCAAGCCAGTTCTTATCATTGTTGGCATGGCGCTTTTTTCCTCTCTTGCCATTGGTTTACTTTATATTGATGCGAGAGTAGTAAGCTATCTTACTTATCTGTTGATAGCGGCCACCTTATTTATCGCCTTCATTATATTTTCTGATAAAACCTTAAATAAAACAGAGAAGCAAAGAATAGGAGTAATTTTTATCACGGCATTTTTTGTGATATTTTTTTGGAGCGCATTTGAACAGGCCGGCGCTTCCCTTACATTTTTTGCAGAAGAACAAACCCAGCGGGACCTTGGTTTCTTTACCGTTCCTGCAAGTTGGTTCCAATCGCTCAACTCCATATTTGTTGTTGCGTTCGCTCCCATTTTTGCATGGCTTTGGTTAAAGTTGGGCAAAAGAGAACCTTCTTCTCCCACAAAAATGGCCATAGGTTTAATGTTGCTTGCCCTCGGTTATTTGTGGATTGCCTTTGGTGTGAAAGATGTAGGCGCAGGCATTAAAGTAAGTATGATTTGGCTGATAGGTATGTATGCCTTGCACACCTGGGGTGAGTTGTGCCTTTCTCCCATAGGCCTGTCATTAGTGAACAAACTAGCACCTTTTAAATACGCCTCCCTCTTAATGGCTGTTTGGTTTTTGGCCAATGCTGCTGCGAATAAACTGGCCGGGGTTTTAAGTGCTTTGTATCCCGATGGAAAATCAACTTATTTTATAGGTTATGAAATGAAGGACAATTACGATTTCTTCCTTTTATTTGTGGCCATGGCGGGTGTAGCCTCACTCATTTTGTTTTTGCTGAGTAAAAAATTACAAGGTATGATGCACACAGACAAAGAATAAACAAGCTTCTCAAATAGCAAAAAGGCGATCTTAGGGTCGCCTTTTTATTTAACTGCGGCAAAAAATAGTTCCGCTGTTTCACGGGAACGCTTCCTGTATACGACCATCGAAAATCCGCCCAAAGTAAGGCTGGCCCTTTATCTTTTATATACTTTTGCTGTATGACAAAATCGGCTGTTTTCGTTCGCTATGTACGAAAAATTTTTCTACTCAAAAAAGAAGAAGCAGAATCCATCACCTACAAAGAAGTAGAAGAAAATATTTATTTCTATGGCCACAATCTTTGGATACTGGGCTTCTCTATGATCATAGCCAGCATTGGGTTAAATATGAATTCTGCTGCCGCAGTTATTGGTGCGATGCTCATATCTCCACTCATGGGGCCTATCATCGGGGTGGGCTTCGGCCTTGCCATTCATAATTTTGATATGATCGGGAGATCATTAAGGCATTGGTTACTGGCGGTCATTATCAGCCTGGTGGCTTCTACACTTTATTTTTTAATTACCCCGGTACACGATCCCACTTCACAGCTTTTTTCTTTTATCAGGCCTACTATATTTGACGCCTTACTTGCTTTTTTTGGAGGGCTATGCGGTTTTATGGGCATCGCCCGCAAAGATGGCAACAAGGTAATTTCCGGCGTGGCCATTGCCACCGCCTGCATGCCGCCACTTTGCACTACAGGGTATGGCATTGCCAATATGCAGTGGGAATATATCTGGGGCGGGTTTTACTTTTATTTTATCAATTGTCTTTTTATTGGCCTTGGCAGTATGCTCATCGCCCGCTACATGAATTTTACTGAACTGGGTTCGCCTTTCAAAAATACTTTTCTTCACCGCAATGGGGAAAGGATTGCCTATGCTATTTCTATTATGGCCATTGTGCCTTGTATTTTTATTTTTTTAGAAATGTATCGGGAAAACAATTTCAAAAAAAATGCTGAAAAGTTTATTGCCGCGGTAGCAGAAAGAGACCATGCTATACTTACCAAAAACATCTTATATTATAAAGATACCTCTGTGGTTGAACTCACGTTTGTAGGCAGCGCTTCAGATCATATTTCCAAAGACATCCTGCAAAAACAATTGAACAGTTATGCTACCCCCGCAAAACTGAAACTAAACTTTACCAACCTGCAGGATAATGTGAATGAACCGAGGCTGCGGGAATTAATAAACCGGTTAAATGCCCAGGACAGTATTATACAGGAGTTGAAAAATAATATTGGTTCCAAGTAAAATTCAACTTATCAAATGGTTAGCGAATGTGCAATCGCTACCAATTTGCAACTAAAGATTTCTGGAATGGTGGTTTCTCCAATAAAGCCGAAGCCGCAAATTAAAAAAGTGCAGACCCAACTACAGACTGCACTTTTTTGAATTTTTACTTTTGAATTTTTAACTTCTAAATGAACTTCAAATAATCATACTGCTTCCCCAGAATCCTTTTATCATCGCTCCCCAACCATTTATTTAGTACCGTAGCGTATACATTTTGAAAATCTACTTTATGTTTAAGATCACCATCATTGAGGTCGGCCAGGTTGGGCATATCATTTAAAATGCCTTTTTCCTTCAGGCCACCGCTGATAAAGAACATGTTGTTCGCCGTGCCATGATCGGTACCATTACTGGCATTTTGAGATACCCTGCGGCCAAATTCTGAAAAGGTCATCATTAGCACATCATCAAAACGATTGTTCTTTTTAAGGTCTGTGGTAAAAGCTTTGATAGCATCGTTCAATTCTGTGAACAACCGTTTTTGCTGTGCTTCCTGGTTTACGTGGGTGTCAAAACTTCCGAGGGAAACATAGTAAACCTTGGTGTTGATGTCGCTCATAATCAACGATGAGATCGTCTTCAGATTTTTACCCATTTCTGTTGCAGGATACAGGGCATTGGTGGGATGTAACTTACTCTGTTGAAATATATAGTCAGCACTGCTGAGTGTTTCACTCATCGTCTTGTACAAATAATCAACCGTTTCTTCGGTAGCCGTATGCGTTGCATTAATGTCCTTGTAAAACTTTTCATTGCTGCTGCTGTACAACCTGCGGGGATCCGTAAATGCCAAACCATTTTTTTCATTTCCCTTTAAAGCGAGACTGAGCACATCGTCAATTTCCAGGGCTTGCGTAGGTTTATCGCATCCGTTGCACTGTGCATCCAGGTAGCGGCCGAGCCATCCCGTGTGTACATACTCGTTGCTGGCACTGGCACTGTGCCAAATGTCCATACTCCGAAAATGAGAACGATCCGGGTTGGGGTAACCTACACTGTTTAAAATGCTCAAACTTCCCTCGTCATACAAACCCTTGAATGCTTCAAGCGCCGGGTTTAGCCCAACGTCTGTAGTAAGGTTCAGGGCCTTGTCTTTTGCAATGGCCAATCTTGGGCGCTCCCGGTAGTAAATATCATTGCTGATGGGCACCACCGTATTTAAGCCATCGTTGCCGCCGCTAAATTGTATGACCACCACCACCTTGTTGCCAGCGGGCACCATATTCTTTTGCTCAAATGCTTTCAAAAATTTTGGCATCATCATAGTGGCTGTTGCCAGTGAGCCTATCTGTAGAAATTCTTTACGTTTAAATAACATGATGTGCGCCTCCTGTTTTCTCTAAAGAGAAATTTTAAATGATTGAATTTATTGCAGCACTTAGCAAAGCTGGTACTCCGGTGTGGTCATCAATTGAATGACGGTGGTTTTTACAAAGCTTTCCCGACTTTCGGAAGAAACATATTTACTTAATAAGTTTACATCTACCCTGCCCGGCGATTGCAACAAAGTGGCTGCAATCTGTTGCGCCAGTTGTTCCCTTTTTATTTTCTCAAATATTTTGGTTACCGGCTCCCAGTCGATGGCTGCACTAGCCCCTTTGCTGGTGTACATTTTATTTTTATTGATGCGCATTTGCTGCTCCATCATCTGCCCCATATTTACATCATCGTCATTTTTTGCTTTGATGGTAAGAGATTCCTTTGCGGCCAATACCTGTGGTATTTGCAGCCGTACCATTAGCGTACTACTGTCTATCCAACTGCGGCCACCCGGCCAGCCAGCAACATTAGGTGGATAAAAAAGTATTTGACCCAGCACTTTTTGAAACAACAACTGCGACTGATCATTGTCTAGCTCCAATGGCAGAAACCGTCGGATACCAGCCAACAATTCAATCGGCGATTTTATTTTGTTGCCTATATTTTCTGGAGTGTAAAACCAATCGCTGGTGTAAATGTCTTCGAGCAATTTTTTGATGTCGTAGTTATTGTCGTAAAACCGCTGGCTGAGCCATTGCACGTTGGCATCGCTGCTATCTTCATTTACAAAATGCTTGTAAATTTTTTGCGTGATGTAAACAGCGGTTTGCGGCTGCTCCAGCAAAATATTGAGCACATCATCGCCGGTAAAGTTACCGGTGCGGCCCAGGAATGTTTTGCTGCCCGTATCATGAAACTGCTTGCGAAATACAAATTCGCCCTGCAGGTTGAAGCCCCAGCCTGTAAACGCCCTTGCTGCTTCTTTAATATCTTTTTCAGTATAATTACCACGACCCATGGTAAATAATTCCATTACCTCACGGGCAAAGTTTTCGTTGGGTTTGGCCTTCCTGTTTTGCTGATTGTTTAAAAACTGCAGCATAGAAGGCGATTTACTTACGCCTTTGAGCAGATCGCCAAAATTACCCAGTGCATTGGTGCGTATGGTATGCAACAATTCCTGCTGAAAAAAGCTGTTGATCACACGGCAGGCAAAATGCCCGTGCCAGAACAAACTCATTTTATTCATCAACTGTGCCTCGCTGTTGATCATTTCGCTAAGCCACATAATATTGAGACTTTTGAGCTGGTCCCTGGA
>JBKJKD010000197.1:0-3832 GCA_046597635.1 Ferruginibacter sp.
TAGAGGTTTGACCTTTCACTTTTCACCCCATAAACTCTCCAAATATGACAACCTTCCAAAACAAAACTGTTCTGATTACCGGTGCTAGTCGTGGCATAGGTAAAGCCATTGGTCTGAAGCTTGCTGCGGAAGGGGCAAATATTGTGATTGCCAGTAAGAGCGTAGAGGAAAATCCAAAACTGGGCGGTACTATATTTTCTGCTGCAGCCGAGATGGAAGCAGCAGGAGGCAAAGCCCTGGCTGTGCAATGTGATATTCGTTTTGAAGACCAGATACAACAAGTAGTAGAGCAGGCTGTTGAAAAATTTGGAGGTATAGATATTTTGATCAACAATGCATCTGCCATAAACCTTACGCCCACAGAGAAAATAGAGCCCAAGCGTTTTGACCTTATGTATGACATTAACGTAAGAGGTACTTTTATGGTGAGTCGTGCCTGTATACCCTACTTAAAGAAAGGAACCAATGCGCATATTCTCAACCTTTCTCCGCCCATCAATATGGACTTGAAATGGTTTGCGCATCACCTGGCTTATACCATCAGTAAATATGATATGAGTATGATAGCGTTGGGCCTATCTGCCGAATTGAAGAAGTACGGTGTAGCTGCAAATGCACTTTGGCCACGCACTACCATAGCTACGGCCGCAGTACAGAATTTATTGGGTGGAGATGCGTTGATGAATATGAGTCGTACTGTAGATATCATTGCAGACGCAGCGCATATTATTCTTTCCCGCCCCTCTGCAGAGTGCACTGGAAATACCTTTATAGATGAAGAGGTGCTGGCCGCCGAAGGAATTACAGATTTGAGCAAATATTCCGTGGTGCCAGGTGCAGAACTTTACAATGATCTCTTTATTTAAAATCCCATTTTCAATTTATAAAAAACCCGGAAATTGAAAATTTCCGGGTTTTTTATTTTTATGCGAGGTCTTTAGTTCCACAACGGCTTTTTGCCTGCGGGCTTCATTTTACTTTTAGGAGATGTAGGTTTTGTATGACCATGAAAGCTATCACCTGTTTTAGAATATAAATCTGCGGGTATTGGGCTGCTTGGTTCCTGGCTAACTTCCGGTGCCGGGCTGGTGGGTTCTTGTATTGGTGTGGCCAGGTCTTCCCGCTTTTGCTGCGGTTCCTTTATTTCCTCCTGCTGCACTGGCTTTTGTACCGGGTTGTCCATCTTCTTTTTCACTACTTTTTTAGATGGCTGTGTACGAATGCTCTTAACTTGCTTGCTGTTTTTTGACGCACTAGGAGCAGGTGTTTTAGCAGCTTTTGGGGTCGCTGTCTTTGCATTAGCTGGCTTCGTTGATGCGGTTTTGCTTGCGGAGGCTTTCGCCGGAAGAGCAGCTTTTACAGCCGGTTTTTTACTAACGGTAGCCGCTTTGGGGCTAACAGCTACTTTTTTGCTGACATTGTTTTTACTCACAGCTACCTTTTTTGTAGGTGCCGATTTTTTGGCGGGGCTACTTTTTTTTGCAGTCGTTTTTGTTGGAGCTGCTTTTTTAGCAGGACTACTTTTCTTTGCTATTGTTTTTGTAGGACTTAGTTTTTTAGAAGCAGTCTTTTTGGTCGCTGCTTTTTTCACGACATTTTTTTTGGGTGCCGCTTTCTTTACTACTGCTTTTTTAGGAGCCGCTTTTTTAACCGGTACTTTTGCTCCTTTCTTTTTAGCTTCCGATAAACCGATGGCCACAGCCTGTTTTTTATCGGTTACCTTTTTGCCGGAACCTGTTTTTAAAGTTCCCTTTTTCATTTCCGTCATTGCAGCTCCTACTTTTTTTCCTGCAGCCTTTGAATACTTTGCCATAATAAAAATTTAATGGATTAATAAATGGTATGGTTTACCAAAGGCTGCTAAATAAAAATGAAACAGCAAGCTTATGTTCAGCCTTTGCGGTAGCATGTTTCAAAAAGCATACCACCAAAATTTGATAGGTAAGTTACTCGATTTTTTATACGTCCGAGATTTAAAACCTGCTGTTCCCACTATGATATAAAAAAGCCAGCTGAAGAGCAGCTGGCTTTTTAGATTATATAAATTCCACTAGCGCAACATGCCAGCCGGCACTTCTTTTTGCAGCAGGTGCTTGTAGATATATTTTGTTTTGAGATTTTGAAAATGCGCTCCCTTATTACCACCCCAGCCATGCCGCCCACCAGAGTAAAACATCATTTCGAAATCTTTTTTAGCATCCTGTAATTTACTGATGAGCTGGATGCTATTTTGCAAGTGCACATTTTCGTCTATCATGCCATGTACAATCTGCAGGTTGCCCTTGTATTTGTCTACATAATTTAAAACAGAGCTGCTTTTATATCCCGCAGCATTGTCTGCAGGTGTACCCATAAAACGTTCGGTATAATGAGAGTCATACAAGGTCCAGTCTGTAACGCTGCCCCCGGCCATGGCATGGGTAAATACATCTGCGCCATACGTTAAGGCATAGGTGCTCATGTAGCCACCATAACTAAAACCAGTAATACAAATTTTAGAAGCATCTGCCGAAGCGTTTGCGATCAGCCATTTTACCATGCTGGTATAATCTTTCATTTCCCAATAACCCAGGTTGTGGTACATGTAGTTCACGCCTTCTTTGCCAAAATGCCCGCTTGCTCTATGGTCCATCGCTACTTGTATCAAGCCTTCCTTTGCATAAAATTGTTGTGCGCCGGTGAGCGTCCAGCTATCCATCACCGTTCCTGCATTCGGACCACCGTAAATGCTGATAAGTACAGGGTATTTTTTAGTCTTATCCATATTCAACGGCCAGGTAATTTTCATTGGTAGGTCATACAAGCCATCGTCACTCTTCACCCTCAAAACTTCCGTTTTGGCTAGTTGGTAGTCGTTAAATTCCGCCCCCTTGCTATCTCCCAGTTCTTTGATTATTTTTCCCGTGCTGCTCACCAGGGCCGTTCTTGCCGGAGTGGTTGCATTGCTGTAGGTGGTTACAAAATAAGAACCGTCAGGTGAAAGGTTATTGATGGTGTGTGTGTAATCTCCAAAGCTGAGACGTTGCAATTTTTTACCGTTCAGGTTCACTTTATAAAAATCTGAATGGGCAGTATTTTCTCTGCTGCGCCCGGTAAAATACACTATGCCTTTCTTTTCGTCTACCTTATTAATACTGGTAACGGTAAACTTACCTTCAGTGATGGCGTTGAGCAGCTTGCCATTGATATCATAATAATAGAGATGATTCCACCCTGTGGCATCGCTTTGTAGGATAAAGCCTTTAACAGTTTCTAAAAATTGTATACGGTCGTTGTCATCAAGGTTGATCCATGTTTTTTGTTCTTCGGTATAAAAAGCAGTTTTAGTACCCGTAGCAGGATTTACTTCCCAAATTTTTAATTGGTTTTGTTTGCGGTTCATCCATTGCACAAGGAGGGCGCTGCCGTCTGGCTTCCAAAAAGGCATACCAAAATACTGGTCGTCTTTTTCATTGAAATCGCTCCACACTACAGTACCTCCTGCAGGGGTAACCACCCCTACTTTTACTTCCGGGTTTTTATCGCCCACTTTTGGATACCGCATTTTTTCTACATAACCATGCAAGCCCGGTGCATCTGTAATGGTAAACTCTGGTACTTCCGTATCGTTACTGTGAAAGAAGGCTATATTCTTACTATCCGGGCTCCACCAAAATGCACGATAGGCAGAGGGCCTGCCCAGGATTTCTTCCATATATACCCAACTGGCATAGCCGTTCAATATGAGCTCGCTACCATCATTGGTGAGGCGGGTTTCTTTTTTAGTTTGGAGGTTTACCGTATATAAATCATTGTTCTTCGTGTAAGCCACGTAGTTACCATCTGGGCTCAC
>JBKJKD010000232.1:0-21899 GCA_046597635.1 Ferruginibacter sp.
AGTGACAGCTACGGACGTTCCAAAAAACGCTTTCCTGGTGCACTACAAAAAGAGTCCTACCAATCGGCGGGACTCTTTATTATTTATCCATTAAATATTTATCCATTACTAAGCAACCGCTTTGTTAACCAGTGCCGCTGCTTCGCTAAGCAGGATAGCACTTTGCACTTTCAAACCGCTTTCATCAATGAGCTTTTTTGCAACATCGGCATTGGTGCCTTGCAGCCGAACGATAATAGGAATTTCGATATTGCCAATGCTGGTGTAAGCATCAATAACGCCTTGGGCTACACGATCGCAACGAACGATACCACCAAAGATGTTGATCAGGATGGCCTTCACTTTTGGATCTTTTAAAATAATGCGGAAACCAGCTTCCACGGTTTGCGCATTGGCCGTACCACCTACGTCTAAGAAGTTGGCAGGTTCGCCACCGCTTAACTTAATCATATCCATGGTAGCCATGGCCAGACCTGCGCCATTTACCATGCAACCCACGTTGCCGTCTAATTTTACAAAGTTCAGGTTGAATTTACCTGCTTCTACTTCTGTAGGATCTTCTTCACTTACATCTCTCAATGCAGCTACGTCTGGGTGACGCATCAGCGCATTGTCATCTACATTCATCTTACAATCTACCGCAATGATCTTTTCGTCACTGGTTTTGAAGAGAGGATTGATTTCTAACATACCACAATCCAAATCAGCATAGGCAGTATAGAGGTTGGTTACAAACTTTACGCAGTTCTTCATAGCCTCGCCGCTTAGGCCAAGGTTAAAAGCAATTTTGCGGGCCTGAAAAGCTTCCAGTTTTCCGCCTGGGTGTACCCACTCTTTAAATATTTTTTCAGGGGTATCGTGGGCTACATCTTCTATGTTCATACCACCTTCGGTACTATACATAATTACATCCTGCCCCTTGGTTCTATCCAGCAATATAGAGAGATAAAATTCCTTTACCGGGTTAGGGCCTTCATAATACACATCCTGAGCTACCAGTATTTTATTCACCAACTTACCAGCAGGTCCGGTTTGGATGGTCACCAAAGTGCCGCCTAACAAATTGCCGGCAATCTTTACTACATCTTCAGCACTCTTAGCAACCTGCACACCACGTTGGTCTTTACCAATGATGGTACCCTTGCCACGGCCACCTGCGTGGATCTGCGCTTTTACTACCGCAAACTTGCTGCTGTATTGTGTATGAATTTGCCTGTAAGCTTCTTCTGCTTCGCCGGGGGTATTGCATGCAATGCCTTCCTGCACGGGAACATGGTATTTCTTTAAAAGACTTTTAGCCTGGTATTCGTGAAGATTCATATCGTAAAAATTTTGGCGAAGATAAATAAAAAGCCAATCGCTGCGTGCAATGCTGTGTTTTAAGCTAAGTGTTTTGCGATGGGTTGTAAAACTGCAGTGCAGGTGGGAGCAAACACCTCATGCAGTGTAGTTAATCGGGGTCATAAAAAAGAGTAAAATAAGGCATAACTTAAGCAGGGCAAATTGATTTATCTTATTTTTGTCCGTTAAACCATAGAATTGCTACAGATGATTACAAAAATTAAAGAAGCTACTGCCTACATTCAAAATCTTCTGACTGCCGTGCCAGAGGCAGGTATTGTATTGGGGAGCGGCCTGGGGAGCTTTACCAATGAAATTAAAACAGAAGTTGAAATTCCATATGCCGACATACCGCACTTTCCGGTGAGCACGGTAAAAGGCCATAACAGCAAACTAATTTTTGGAGAATTGTCGGGCAAGAAAGTGTTGGTAATGGCAGGTCGGTTTCATTACTATGAGGGTTACAGCGCACAAGATGTTGTATTCCCGATTCGTGTGATGAAGATGTTGGGCATAAAGCAATTGTTGCTAAGCAATGCAGCCGGCGGTACCAACCCCGACTTCAAGGTGGGCGATCTTATGATTATTACAGACCATATCAGCCAGTTTCATGTGAACCCACTAGTAGGTAAAAACCTGGATGAGTTAGGGACTCGTTTTCCCGACATGACAGAGCCGTATAAAAAAGATTTGATTGCAAAAGCAAAGACCATAGCCATTGCTGCCGGATATGATGTGAAGACGGGAGTGTACATCGGGGTTACAGGTCCCACTTTTGAAACCAAGGCAGAATACAAAATGGTACACATATTGGGCGCCGACGCCGTGGGCATGAGCACTGTGCAGGAAGTGATTGCCGCTGTGCATATGGGTTTACCAGTTTTTGCTATTAGTGTAATAACTGACCTCGGCATAAGAGAAGAAGAAAATGTGATTACACACGAAGAAGTGTTGCAGGCTGCCAAAGAAGCAGAGCCTAAGCTTACTCATATTTTTAAAGAAATGATCGCACAGTTATAAGCACCGCACCGCATGAGAAAACTTGTCTTTTTGTTGCTGATTTTAAGTGTGGGTTCAAATGTTTTTGCGCAGCAGCCAACTCTACAAAGGCGAAGGGCCACTGTACAGCAAGGAAACGGACCGTTGACCGGGGCTCGCCCAACCCAGCAAAAAGATACCACTGGTTTTCAACAAAGAGATGATCTAAAAGATTCTATTACCATCAGCTATCGTTATTTAGATGCCCTCAAACGTTACGGTCTCGATTCGTCGGTAAACGATTTTGATAAGTATTACCCGGTGCCCACGAATTACCAATACCTGGGCAACAATGGAGCCGCCGCTTTTCCCCTCATATTCACTCCCTTTGCCAAAGCCGGTTGGGACGCAGGGTTTCACGCATTTGATGTTTATAAGTTCACGATAGAAGAAACAAAATATTATAAAACTACCCGTCCTTTTTCATTGCTGGGTTACCAGTTGGCCGCCGGGCAGGAACAGATGATACAGGCACAGCATACACAAAATATTAACCCAAGGTTCAATGCAGGGTTCGATTATCGTCTCATCAATGCCCCTGGTTTTTTCATCAACCAAAATAACAACCACAACAACGCTCGTTTTTTTTCGAGCTACCAGGGTAAAAAGAAACGGTACAATGCCTTCTTGTCTATTGTGAGCAATACCATTCGTGCATCGGAAAATGGCGGTATAAAAAACGATTCATTTTTATTGAGTCCAAATTTTAAAGATCGCTTTGGTATAGATGTAAACCTGGGCAACGCTTCACAGTTTGTGCGCAATCCTTTTTCTACCACCATCAGAACTGGGAATGTGTATAAGAATACCGGCATGTTTCTGCAGCAGAGTTACGATATTGGCAAGAAAGATTCGGTGGCCGTAAATGACTCTACTATGGAGTATCTTTTTTACCCACGCCTGCGGGCGCAACACAGCATTGGCTATTATACTTATCAATATAATTTCAGGGATGTGTCCCCAGATTCTGCCATTTACAATGATTGGTACAAGCTTTCGCTTCTTTTGTTACCGGATACTCTTTCTTATGTAGAAAAATGGAAGATGGTAGAGAATGACTTTTCGCTGATTCAATTTCCGGATGCAAAAAACCCGGCGCAGTTTTTAAAGGCGGGAGCAGCTATCCAAAATTTGAATGCCACGCTTAAAGGCGGCGAAGAAACATTTTATAATATTAAAATACATGGAGAATACCGGAACCGCACCCGCAACCGCTTGTGGGATATGCAGCTAAAAGGAGAACTCTATCTAAATGGATTGAACGGTGGCGATTATAATGTAACGGCTAACCTTAGCCGCTTTTTAAATAAGAAACTCGGTGATGTGCGTTTGTTTTTCACCAACACGAGCCGTACGCCTTCTTTCATTTTTGACGAGCGCTCTTCGTTTAACCTGGGCAATGTCAATAACTTCAACAAAGAGAATATTACCAGCTTTGGAGCTACTGCCACAAACCCCTTTGTGCAGCTAGGCTTTGCCAATCACCTCCTTTCCAATTACAGCTATTTTTATAATTATCGTCAAACCACGCAAAGTGGTAAACTCATCAATATTCTACAGGCTTCTGCCTCCAAAAAAATTCGCCTTTCAAAAAAGTGGAGCTGGTACCTCGATGCAACGCTACAGCAAACAGATGCCAATGCGCCCATCAAACTGCCCCTGCTGTATACCCGCAGCCGCATAGCCTTTGAAGGGAATTATTTTAAAAACCTCAACCTGAGCACCGGCCTGGATATTCGCTACTACAGTCCTTACAAGGCAAACAATTACTCACCGCTGGTGGGTCAGTTTACGCCCCAGGATACACTTACACTTAGGAACCGCCCGGACGTTGCAGCATTTATGCACTTTCGCATCAAGAGCTTCACTGGTTTTTTGCGGGCTGAAAATTTAAATACAGTGAGTACAAAAAATGGCTTCGGTTTTGTGAATAATAATTATGCAGTGCCTCACATTCCAACACAAGGTTTAATTATTCGCTTTGGGGTGAGGTGGTGGTTTGTAAATTAACTCCTTAAAATAATGTTATGGCAGTAGTGGTAAGTAAAATAGGAGAGATACTAAAAAAGATTTTCAAGTTTCTTTTTATACGGCAGAAGGGATGTTGTAAGTGAGGTATTAATTTTTTTTAGCCAGCAGTAAACCATTGATGGACATTTGTGGCGACGCTCCGTTCAACAATGGTTTTTTAATTCGTCTTTTATCTTTTTTAGCAGGTATCGGCCTGCCTGCCGCAAGGGTGGGTTTGTAACCTACAACGGGATTTGTCACCCATTAGCCAGCGCCCTCGTACGCTTTTTTCAGCCATTGTATTACTTCCTTATCGGCATCCTTCTCATCAGCCAGGTTTATTTTGTGAGAGCACATCGCATTGGCGGTGGTGATACTTTCTAACCGTCCGCTTGCCGGTTGCCCCTTTAAATTGAGGCCTATCTCAAATCTTGTTTTTGTTGCTGGCTGTAAAATAGCAAATTGCTTTTTTCTTTTAACGCTTACATAGGCGTTTTTTGGAGCTACTTCTACATCGTTGCCAAATTTTTTAATTTCGCTCATCAGCTTTTCATACAAAGGTTTAAAATGTTCCTTACCCTTGTATTGCTTTGTAATCAACTCATCTTCGCTGTTGGCAGAACCTGCATCGGTGCCCCTGTATTTGAGCGCTATCAGGTTGGCAAATCCATGGGTGAGCGTATGTTCCTCTTTCAAAAATTTCATGATCTCTCCATGCTTTTCAAATTTCTTTTTGGCCACGATGACCTTCCATTGCTCCAGAGTCTTACCTGTATTTTTTTGCAGGTTGTCAATCATATTTTGTGTTGCCTGGTCCATGGTAAAATTTTAAGGTTAAGAGAAGGGATTTTGTATAAGTACTGCCCGCTTTATTCGGTACGAAAGATAGCAAGTTTAGCAGCAATTAGAAAAACATTACTGGTTCTCTTTTCAACTTATGTTTATAATTTTTTAGTCCTGGCACTACCCATGCGTTTCCATGATTCGTATATCTTAGAACATAAATACCTGGCGCTTTTAAATTTCAATGGCCCTTACTCAGCAGTTTTTCAAAGGCCTTTCTCTCGCTGCCTCTAAAGTAAACTTTGCCGCAATAGGTATAATCCATTTTTTCGAAAGTTTTAAGCATGGCCACATTATCGTGGTTGGTATCTGCCTTCACACTGTATATGTTATTTTGCACGGCGTATGCCTCGATAGACTCTACAATCTTTTTAGCCAAACCACGGCCCAGATAATTTTGTGCAATTGCTACTCGGTGAAAAACTACAAAGTCTCCATTAGATAACCAGCTTCCAACAATATTGTCGTACTCAGGTTCGTCGTTTATCAAAACCGCGGTGTAGCCCACAACAATTTCTCCCTGCTTTAATACAAATCCTGCATCTGTATTTACGTCTTTTTCAATCACATCCAAATTTGGATAGCCATCCTGCCATTGGTTGCTACCATCTTCTTTTCTGCGTAGGATGGCCTGTTGTAAAATTTCCCATATTTGATTGATCTCTACATGGGTTGCTTTTTGAAAAGAGTAATTCATCTTACAAACTTATAAATTTTAAATGGTCAGTAGAATTTACTACTGAGAAGCCACGCATAAAATGTTGAGTCATACAATTTCGATTAGGCATTTCATTTCTATGAACCCAGTCGTCTCATCACCCCAAAGGTTTTGGAAATATTTTGTGTGGCTTCGCTGAGATAATTTAAATTTATTTTATGGAATTTTTGTGCTTAATACTCTTGGTTATAAAACGTACTGTTATGGCCGATATCAATTCATCACAACCAAAAAAAAGGAAAGGTTCATTTGCAAAAGTATTTAACCGGCCCACCACCCGGGTAGATCTTACGCCAATGGTAGACCTTGGATTTTTACTGATAACTTTTTTTGTACTCACCACTTCTATGACTCAGCCCACGACCATGAATTTACTAGAGCCCAAAGAAGATACTCCACAACCCGTGAGGCAGTCTGGCGCAATGACCATTATCCTGGGAGCCAACCACCAACTGTTTTACTACTATGGAATATTTGATGAAAGCAAACCCGGGAATTTTATGGAGACTGATTTAAATACCATCAGGTCTTTGATACTGGCAAAGAAACAACATACAAAACTTGATGACCTTATGTATGTTATAAAGGCCGATAACAATTCCAGCTTTGGAGACAATATAAATTTGCTGGATGAAATGGCTATTTGCAATGTGCCAAGCGGCCATTATGCAGAAGTAGATCTAACAGAGCCGGAAAATGAATTTATTATTGCCAGGAGTGTTGTTAAGTAACAACATCCGTCGATCCGGTAAAGTTACCTGCTGTTTTCTTTTGGAGCCTGCACCGAGGGGCAAATAAATTCCGGTACCAGGCGACCCCTATGTTTTCATTTGGTTAACATCCTCTCCGGAATTTCTTTCACTTTTTTGCCAACCCCGAATTTTGGTAAAAGGTAACTTTAGAAGATGGCCGATGGTAAGTTCCTTTTCATCTGCATAGTGTGGTACTCCTGTTACAACTTCGTGCTGGTGCACATTTAACCGAACGGTATTGTGCAGGCGGTCCCAAAACGAAAAGATCACGGAGTAGTTACTGTCCGTTTCTTTGCGCACCATAGAATGATGAATACCGTGCATTCTTGGCGTTACAAAAATATAGTTGAGTATTTTCTCCAGGCGAAAAGGCAATTTCATATTGCTATGATGAAACTGCGTGGCTGCTTCAAATGCAATTTCGTAAACAAGCACCCATACCGGCGATACGCCTATTAAAAGGATTGCGGCCCCACGGAAAATAACAGAACCTATCATCTCGCCAAAATGAAAACGAAAGGCAGTGCTAATATCAAGATCAAGGTCAGTATGATGCACTAAATGAAATCTCCATAAAATGGGCAGTTTATGCAGGAGTACATGCCATAAATAGTTGCTGTAATCCAGCAATAAAAAACTGATTACAATATGGGTCCATTGCGGTGTTTCCCATAAATAATTCACGCCAAAACGCCATTGCTGATTTTGAACTGCCAGCCATACTACTGCAGGAATAAAAAGTAGGCGGAGTAAAGCAAAAGCTGGAATGGATACAATGCTGTTGATGAATATTCGTTTCCACCTGCCTTGCACCCTTTTTCTTAATGGATACCTGCTTTCAATTAAAAACAACAATACAAACAGGATGATGAGGACGATTCCACCATAAGTATCGAAGACAGTCTTAATCATTTTTCTTTTTTTTTAACCTTACTCCAAGTCCGCTTCTCGGAAATCATCGGGGTGTTTCAAAAAAGAGAGGGGCTATCTTAGCTTCAGTTAGTAAGCATGTTTTCCCACAGACCAACCTTTCTTTTCGAGGTATGTTTTTCCTGAGTCGATCGCTGCATTTTCCAGTTGGGTTCCCATGGAATCGTTCCAACGATTCAGGTAGCCAAACAAACTGATTACTCCGAGTATCTCTACAATTTCGCCCTCATCCCAATACCTGCGAAGATTTTCTGCCACTTCATCTGTTACTGCGTTTGGGATGGAACTTGCTGCGATGGTAAATTCAAATGCCGCCCGCTCCGCCTCGCTAAATGCCGGATGCGATTTATACTCCCAGATATTATTGAGTTGATCGTGCTCCGCTCCGTAGCGTTCGGCTGCACGAATGGTGTGCGCCTGGCAATAATTGCAACCAGCAGCATGACTGGAAAGGTAACCGATCAACCGCTTTAACGCACTCGTAACCCGGCCGTGGTTTTGCATCACCGCCATATTAAGACTTACAAAAGCTTTGGCTATATGTGGCCGGTGTTGCATGGTTAACACACTGTTGGGGCAAAAGCCCAGTGTTTCATTAAAGAATGTTACCAATGCTTCCAACTCCGGGTTGTCAATAGTTGAAATTGGATTTACCAAAGGATTTTTCATATTTTAAAACTAATTTTTAATGTTTAAATGGAAAGTTTGCTACCTGTTTTATAAAGCTACATTTTCTTCGTGTTCTCTTTTACCTTTTTTACCGTTGAGTAAATACTGTAAGCTACCATTAAACCTATAAAAATATACACCCATACCGGGATATTTTTACCAGCTATGAGCAGGTATAAGTAAGCAGATATAAAACACAGGCCTGTTAACAATGCCGGAACAACAATCGATTTCTTCTTTTTGGCTCTTCGGATGGTCCAGCTCAAACAAAGAAAGAAAAATGGTATCGCTCCTACATAGATGCCGCCAAATAGGTAAGGATTCACATTGTACTTCTCTCCCAAACTTAAGAACCATTCTGTAAATGCGTTCCACCATTCCATTAGCTAAATAATTTAAATGCCATTTGTAATAATTTCATCAGGCCCGGGGTTAAAGATTTCTGTTTGTGACCGATGATCAACTGTTGGTTTATTCGGGAAGCAACAGGGTAGGGGTAAACTTTATCAAAGATGTTATTAATGGATAAACCCGAAGTGTTTGCCAGAATCAGTTCCTGAATCAATTCGCCTGCATTGGGAGCAATCATGGTGCCACCCAGTATTTTTTCCTTTTTTAAAAAGCCTCCTTTGCTGATATAGAGAATCGCTCTTGCATAGCGATAGTTGTCTGTAACAGCACGGTCATCCTCACTGAAATCCTTTTCAATTTTTTCATACGCTGTACCCCTTTCTTTTAGTTGTTTTTCATTCAAACCAAAAGTGGCAATTTCAGGATCTGTAAAAGTCACCCACGACATATGGTCGTTATTTAGTTTTTTGTTGATGGGAGAAAAAAGATTGTTCAAAAGTATCCGGCCTTGAAGTTCGGCTGCATGTGAAAACTGGAGGTCACCGGCAACATCACCACAAACCATCACATCTTTATTGCTGGTGCGAAGCCTATCATCCACAACAATTTTATGGTCCTTAACCTCGATGCCTGCCTTATCTAGAGCCAAGGGCTCCAATATCAACTCCCTTCCAATACCTACAAATATTGCATCCAAGGAAACTACTATCGTCTCTCCATTCTTTTTTTGTAAGATAGCCTCATTGGGTGAGGTAAACTTTTGCACGCTCGCCCCAAAATGAAAGATGATACCTTCCTTCTCTAAGCGGTTTAATAGAATATCGGTGAGGGTTAGATCGTCATGTTCCAGTATTTTTTCGCCGGTTTGAACAACGGTTACCTGGCTGTCCAGCCTCTGAATGGCCTGGGCTATTTCTATGCCTATCGGTCCGCCACCCACTACCAGTAATCGTTTCGGAAGCTGGTTGATATGAAAGATATTTTCATTGTCAAAATATTTCACCTGATCAACACCCGCTACTTTCAATTTTCTTGGCTTGGAGCCCGTAGCTAGTACAATTTTTTTTGCAGAAAAAATTTTATTGTTCACTTTTATCTCATGCCTGCCTGCAAAGCTTGCTTCTCCCAATACGACGTTTATTCCTTGCGCAGCTAGCCAGGCAGCGTTTTCATGCGCTCTAATAATTTCCTGCTGGGTATGCACATATCCTATAGCTTTTTGAATGTCTACTTCTCCTGATAGGGTGATGCCATAAGCTTGTGCTTCTCTTGCTGCCTGCAGTTGGCGGGCTACGTGTATGAGCGCTTTGCTTGGTACGCAACCTTCATTCAAGCATTCGCCACCTACCTCTTTATCACTCTTTACCACCATCGTTACATTCATACCAACTTTGGCAAGAAAGAGTCCTACACTTAGTCCGCCCGATCCGGCACCAATGATAATGATGTCGGGATTATTTTTATTCATGGTGTCTATTTTGGAGCGGTATCGCTTTTTTTCATCTAATTATACAACAAGCTGGTACATGCTAATAACGTTCCAACAAAAACGTATAGGTAGCATGGCTTTTGCTTATTTCTATCTTGAGGTTACTTTTCTTAGCCAGTAAGTTTTGGCAGCTATGCCGCTACACTGTTGAAAGTTACAATTGACGGCCGGAATTTTAAACAATAAAGCCGGGCTTCTATTTTAAAAATCTAAATATTGAATTTATGAAAGTTTCTATCAAAACTGGTTTTATTGCAGGATGTATTGGCGCCATCATTTTAGTTGTAGCCATGTATATACTTAAAGCAGCAGGGCTAGGAGAGCCTGGTTTTATTGGTATGTACCGTGGCATGACCAACACTAACAGCCCTTCGGATCCGTTGATAGCAGGGCTGATATTTGTTGTAGCAGGTGGCGGCATATGGGGCATCATATTCGCACTGTTGGTAAAAAATCCAACGCTTATAAAAGGTCTGTTGTTTGGTATTCTTCCTACGTTGTGGCTGTGGGTTGTTGTAAATGCCATGTTAGGAAAACCTCTTTTTAATGGCTTTAACATGATGGGCCTCCTAATGCCGCTTATCTTTAACATGCTTATTTGGGGAAGCTTTGTTGGTTGGTATTGTTCGAGAAAAAATCTATCTGTGTAGCTTTTGCTTTTTAATCACCGCAGTTATAACTTATGATCTTTTATTAATTTTTTATGTACCTGCAATAGTTGCTCCTGCGTATATCCCAAATAATACATTGCCCAAATGCGGTAAAAAATGCCCTGCATCCGAAACACTCCGTTATCTAAATATTTTCTTGCGGATGTAACAACAAAATCGTTTAATACGGCAAAGGGCCCATGCTGTTTCAGTCTGTGAATAATTTCCTGGTCTTCCATCATCAACAAGTCTTCTCTAAAGCTGCCTGCTTTTTTGAAAACATCTTTTGTTACAAATAAGCTTTGGTCACCAAAGCGCACAGCATTTACATTGAACCGGGTAAACCACGCATTGGCTTGAAGAAACCAATGCTTGTGATCAAATTGCAAACGAAAACAACCGCTCTTTGTTCCGCTCTCCACTGCCTTTAAAATTTGTGATGTAAAATATTTTGGCGGTATGCTGTCTGCATGAAGGAAGTAGAGTAGCTCATACCTTGCCACTGATGCACCCTTGTTCATCTGTGCGCCTCTGCCTTTGTGGTCACTCTTGATAACGGTTGCACCTAATTGCCGGGAAACATAAACGGTCTCATCAGTGCTGCCTCCGTCCACAACAATAATCTCTATTTCATGCAGTACATTGGCTTCATTTATTTTACGGATAGTTGCCGCTATTTTGCTCGCTTCATTGTATGTGGGTATGATGATGCTGAACATGGGGATTTCCTGGTGAGGAATAATTTTTTTGCGTCGTGAAATCACCCACAATATCGTTCACGGAGAAGGGGCACGCTAATTTTATTTTCTTTTCCGGGGAGGGCCAATCAGAGTATCCCTGTTAAAAGCTTAATCTTTACTGTTTTTATTTATTTTTAAACATCTTACGCAAGGCGCTATGCAAGCTCTTCAAAAACTCTTTCTCTTATCTTGATTCGTAGTTCACAAGTAATCCGGAAAATATTGCTCCAAAATTTCAGTCAGCAATTCCTGAGTTAAAGGCTTTGTTTCAAAGCCCGTTACATCCTGAACTTCCTTCGCTCTTTTAATGTCATCGGGATTTGCAGAGGTAGTCAAAATAATGATAAGCACTTTTGCTTTTTTAGCAAGGCTTAAGTTTTTATACTGATCTAAAAATTCCCAACCATTCATTTTAGGCATGTTCAGGTCTAAAAATATAATGTCAGGTGGAAGGTTTTGTTCATTTTTGAGATAGGCAAGTGCTTCGATACCATTAACAGCTACATCAATTTGATTTACTACGTTCATTTTGTCGATAATTAGGTGATGATAATAATTATCATCCGGGTCATCATCAACCAATAAGATGCTGTTTAGCTTTTTTCTCATAATACTATATTATTACAGTGATTTTTAAAAATGATTTCGTTAATTCCTTAATTGTTTTGAACTCAGTTTCTGTTGACATTTTAACTTTTTCCAGGTATTACTTCGGTAAGGTAAAATAAAAGATGCTTCCTTCTCCAAATGTTGATTCTACCCAGATTTTTCCGCCCTGCATTTCGATCATTTTTTTAATAAGCGACAGCCCAATGCCGGTACCTTCATATTCTGTTCTCAGATGCAGACGTTGAAAAATAATAAATATTCTGTCGTAGTATTCTTCTTCTATCCCTATGCCGTTGTCCTTTATCTTAAAAAGGAATTCTTTCTCCGTTTCAGTAGCTGAAATTTCGACTATGGGAGCAATATCTTTCTTTTTAAATTTGATCGCATTGATGATCAGGTTTTGAAAAACCGATTTTAAATCGTGACAATTTAAAACAGGTAACTTTTCCACATGAATGGTTGCGCCGGTTTCTTCAATCAGTGCAGCGAGGTCGCCTAAAATTTCGTGCACAAGGAGGTCGCAGTCCGTTGGCCGCTTGCTCACGTCTTTCCCAATCCTGGAATACTCAAGTAAAGCAAAAATAAGGTTCGACATGCGGCTTGCTCCTCCGCTTATCAAATTCATATATTCATGCAATTCTCTATCTGGGTATGGTGCTAGTTTTTCTGCCAGTAACCGACAGAAATTAGAAATGCTTCTAAGTGGCTCCTGCAAATCGTGGGAGGCTGCATAGGCAAATTGGGCTATCTCCTGATTTTTTCTCACCAACTCAATGTTGTACTGATTTAGTTTTTCCTGAGCTTTAAATTGTTCGTCAATATCCTGCACAGTGCCTGCCATTTTGATCACCTGCCCTTCAGCGTTTAACATCAACTTGCCAATTCCTTCTACCACTTTTTTATTGCCATCGGGCCATATTAGGGTGTAATTATTTGGAGTGCTTTCAAATTCAAGTATGCCTTTCTCTTTAAATAAATGCACAGCTTGCTCTACATTTTCCTTCAACCTGGCTTTGGTATTTGCTGCGTCCTCCGGCAGCATACGGTCCAATGCCTTATCGAAACTCACATCAAATCGCTCGTTGCCGTAACCATACAGGTTAAACATCTCATCTGACCACTGCACTTTATTGGTGGCCATATCCCACTCCCAGTTACCTATTCTGGCCAGGCGTTGTGCAGCATTTAGTTTTTCTTCACTTAGTCTCAATTGTTGCAGATGAAATTCGAGCTCTTCGCTCATGGTATTTAAACCGACAGCAATGGCATCTAGTTCATCACCTCTATCGCTTACGCACAACTTTTCTGAGAAATCTAATTGTGTAGTTTTAAGGAGGGCATCCATTATACTTACAATTCTTTTTTCATTTTCCTTAATGAAATTTGATTTTGTTTCCAGATCCTTATTCTTTCTTTCTAATTCAATATTGATTTTACTTATTCGTTCTTCAGCCTTTGTCCTCTTGGTTAATTCTCTTATCAGCATTAAGATTAAAAAGATTGTAATGAGTAGCGATAGAATAAATCCAATGATGAAAAAACTTTTAGCATTAGCTATACTTGTTGCAGTTGCTAACTGTCTTTGGGCAAATAACCTTGTTTCAAGTGCCTGCATGTTACGGTTCAATAACAGCATTCTATCCAGGAGATATTCTGATTTATTGGAAGCCAGCACCGTTTTTATACTTTGTTCATCAGCTTGTTTTTTTAAGACCATCAATTCTTTCGAAAACGAAATCTTACGCTCAATTAGTTTTGAAAGCCTGCGTAAATTTTGTCGTTGAATAGGAGCGTTTAGTGTTAGCGTGTCTAACTGTGCTATATTTATTTTAATCTTTTGGAGCGAAGAAGCATATCTCGGTAAGTAGTTGCTATCACCTGTAACTATAAAGTCGTTTACGTTCGTCTCAGCTTCTAAAAGACAAATAATATTTTCTTTTAGCGTAAGCATTATGGTTCTGGTATGTACCTGGATTTTTACATTGTTCTGAAGCCTGTTGATGGTAAATAAAGAAAACAGCAAGGCCGACGCCAGAAGCAATATAATCGTGCCACCTATAAAATATATTTTTGCTTTTGCCGAGGTCATGGAGCGTTGGTTCTAATTTGTGTAGTTCGCTATCTAAACATGCTATTGAAAAGCTTTTATAAATATTGCTTCAACCATTCTTTCGCTTCCAATTCGTCGTTAAACATTTTTACGGGATAGGGTTGTTTTTTTATACTAAAAAATAAATTGGCAACCATCTTTCCTACTGCAGAACGGGAAATGATGGCAACTGCTAAGGCTATCTCTGGTAATACTTCGGCAACATAGTCACGCAGTTCTTTATTTATTGGAGCTGAGTCCGTACTGTCAGACAGCATGCAGACCTTTTTTCCACCGGTTATCTTCCTGAATTCTTCCATTGTTTGTTTGGCCTCCTCTACTGTTTGTTGGGGTACTTTTTTAGCAATGGAGCATAAAATTCCGTATTCATCAAACCACATGGTAGAGGTTTTAAATTCAATCAGTTTAGCATGTAAGGGTGGTATCATATCTTTTAAGATTGCTGATTGTTAATAAGGCTTCCTATTATTTTAGAGAAGTTATTGCCCCGTGTTTTCACCTGTGCAACGATACGAAAATTTTATTTTATGCACACCATATTTTAGCTGCATTAAAGCGGGAGGTTACAGCAGAAACTTTCCTATAGTTACCGGTAAGGCATTCCCGCTTATAGATGCCCCCGATAGCAGTTCGCTATTAAAATGAAATCCAGCATAAATTGTTTCTTTGCCGCCTTCGCTTTCACGATGTCCCCGGTTTCCGCCTTGACTTTGGGTTGCAGGTTACCAGCTGCTGCAACGGGAAAATGAGTTGTTGGGCAGAAGTTTAGGCCGAAGTGGCCGTTGATAGTATTGCCGATATGTGGCGCTGGAGTTGATGGGAACGAACTAGGCCTCGTTATGCTTTTGCTATGGTAAAGAAAAAAGTGCTGCCAACAGTTTCCTCGGAGCTAACCCAGATAGTACCCTTTAACTGTTCTGCAATTTTTTTGCTGGCAGCCAGTCCCAGCCCGGTACCTTCATAGTCTTGCTTATGTAGTCTCGAGAACATTCTAAAAAGCTTATCAAGACGATCGGCGGGGATGCCGATGCCATTGTCGCTCACAGAAAACTCCCAGTGATTTTCCTTTTCAGAGACGCTGATACTTACGCTGGGCTTTCTATTTGGCGTAACAAACTTGAGGGCGTTACTAATAAGGTTTAAGAATAGCCGGTAGAGAAGGTGGGGGTTTGTATTAAGGGTTATGTCAAACACAGGTATGTTTATATCCGCATGTGTATACTTAATGCGGCTATTGAGATCCCTCACTACTGTACCTAACAGCTGATCTATATTTACAGGCTTTATAACCTTTGTTTCCCCATCCAGCTTTGAGTACTCGAGTAAATCGCTTATCATTTTACTCATTCTTTTTGCACCGTCTTTTATAAAGTTGAAATAAAGGTTCGCTTTTTCATCAAAAACGCCGTCATACTGTTTTCCCAACAGGTCGCTGAAGCCGGAAATGGTTCTCAGGGGCTCCTGCATATCATGTGCTGCCAGGTAAGCAAAATCATTTAAATCTTTATTGCTTTTTGAGAGTGAGTTGTTAAGTTTATGCAGATCGATTAATTCCTGTAGCTGTTCATTTTTTTTACGCAATTCCAGCAGGTGCATTACCTGGTGACCCAGTATTCTTAAAGATTCCAACTGATGAGTGCTAAGGGTTTTGGGTTTGTTGTCCATTACACAGAGGGTGCCCAGCACATAAGCTTGTTCATTAATCAACGGCACGGCGGCATAGAACCCAATGTGAGGATCCCCAAGCACCATCGGATGATCAAAAAAACGCTCATCTTTACTGGTATCTGGTATAATAAAATAATCCTCTGTTGTATTAATGGCTGTAGAGCAAAATCCATGTAACCTTTCCTTGCTTTCTTCACTAAAACCAAAATGTGATTTAAATACTTGCCTCGACTTATCAACAAATGTGATAAGGGCTATGGGCGATTGGCAGATGGCTGCGGCTAGCCTGGTAATTTCATCATATTCTTCCTCTGGCGCCGTATCCAAAATCTGATAATCCGCCAATGCACCTATCCTTTCTTCATCATTTTCGGGAATGGGGGCTAATTTCATGATCAACTGTATTTAGGTTAAAGGGTTTCAATATTGCTACTATTTTAAAATTCTGTTGTTAGCGTAGCCTGAATATTTTCAGATTATTTTCCTTATTCTCAACTACCGTTTTATTTTCAAGGGTAAAAGGTACAACATATTTTTAGGTTACTTTTCGGTTTTTGGTTGTCTTTTTAGAAGTTTTATGGTGTGCATTCTTCGCTGCTTTTGATCCATATACCTGCAGTTTACCTGCGGGTATATGGTCGGTAATAGTCGCAGTGTGCTGCTCCTTTCGCTGCGAAGTCTCTAAAGTTTTTAGTAGACTAAAAGGCTACTTCATATCCTCATTGTGCTCCACATATTTATGCGGTTCATTCGAACATAAAAGCATCACATCGCTGCTGACATAAAAATTTTGGCTGTTAAATTTAAATCTATTGGCATATTGTTGCCATGCTTTGCCACAATACCTGCAACCCATTCAACATTTCGCTGATGGCACTTTGTTGTGTGTATCTTAGGTAACAGTAAGTAGTAGCGCTATGAATGCATTATTGTTCAATTATCTAGTCAAATATTGGTTTGTTGCTTTCTTTGCAATGCAGCTGTGGCATTAACCTATTCGGAATGGGATATTTGGGAGCTGCGTTCATTATGTGGCGCTGTTTTCCGCAACCTTTATAGAAGCGTACAGGCATGCCCGTTCGCTGTGTAGCCGCTGGTAGCACAGCTTTTTCAGGAGTCCGACCTCTGGCTTAGTTCAACTTTAAGAAATGCTCTTTTTTTGCATGGTCATCACATCCCCGGCAACCATTTTTACGTAAATGTGTTATTCAAAAAAAATCATTTATGCAGGTTACTTCGCTCACCCAACGGCTACAGCCCATTCGGCAACAAATTATTGAACACCCGCTTTACCCCCACCTGCAACAGTTGCAGCAGTTACAATGTTTTACCCAGCACCATGTATTTGCCGTGTGGGATTTTATGAGTTTGCTAAAAAGCCTGCAGCAGCAGCTTACCTGTGTGCAAACCCCCTGGATACCCAAGGGTACCGCCAGCACCCGATATTTGATTAATGAAATAGTGACCGGCGAAGAAAGTGATGTAGATGCAAACGGCCAGCGCACCAGCCATTTTGAGCTGTACTTGCAGGCTATGCAACAGCTGGGTGCTGATACCACTTCCATAGAGCAGCTCTTGTTGCTGTTGCATCGGGGTATTCCTGTGCAGCAAGCCTTACAACAGCTTCAGCTACCTTCATCTGTTCAACGCTTTTGTGCTTTTACTTTTACCCTTGTGGAGAGCGCCCCCGTTCACGTATTGGCCGCCGTATTTACATTTGGGCGGGAAGACCTGATACCGGGAATGTTTCATGAAATGGTCACACGGCTCAGCCAGGAGTACCCAGATAAAATGGGCGACTTCACTTACTACCTGGAGCGGCACATAGAAGTGGACGGTGGGCATCACAGTCAACTGGCGCTGCAAATGGTGCAGGAGTTATGTGGAAATGATACACAGAAATGGAACGAAGCCACCGAAGCCTGCGTAATCGCTCTTGAGCTTAGAAAGGAGTTATGGGATGCTGTGTTGCTAGAGCTTCAGGAACCAACATTGCTTGAAGTTGTAGCAAATTAATAAGGAAACATTGTTGAATATCAGTTGCAAATGTTGTAGTTCAGAATCATTGCGCCGCTTACATTTTTCTGCATGATGCAAAGAATCTTTTAGTTCGTGTATCGGCTGACTCAAATCAATGATTTGTTATCTGCACTGGAAACATTTACTGGCGCTGAGAAAATTGCCTTTTTCATATTACGCCTACACTAGGAGGCTATTGACGGGAACATAGATTGCCCTTTTTGATAATGATCACTACTTCAGAAATTACTTCTAATGATCGATAGGGAGCACTCCCATTATGTAGTGCATCAACAATACAATTAGCTGTTGTCAAGAGCTGTATTGTATGAAATTTTCAGGATTTTTTTGTGGGTAAGATGGTTTTGCAAACCATCTTTTTTGCAAAAATGATTCCCACAAAAAAATCAGTTTTACTACTTCTTAATCTATTTGCAATATTGCTCCGTATCCCTGAAATGTTCAAAATTCCCGCTCGTGCCGGGGTTGACACAGTAAAATCTACCCCTCTTTTTCAACTTTTTGCGCCAACCCCAGGCAGCGTAAAAAGTGCGCTAACTGTTTACCTGTATGCCTTAGTACAGAGACCAGACTGCCATCTCTCATATTTAATTTATTACTACTTTTTTGTTTAGCATAATTGCTTCCAATGAGTATTTTAATGCAGCATTTTGCAGTCTTTAAAAATAAAGTTGCACAAATAGGCATTGATATTATGTTTTCAAGAATTTTTATGCGTAATTATGCAATAACAATTGCGGCTTATGTTGAAAAAGGAAAGGCATGCTTTTATAAAAAGAGAGATAGACCTTCACAATAAAGTACTTTCTGCTGACTTGTGTGCGCCTTTGCGAGCTTCAGAAGATACCATTCGCCGGGATCTGCAGGAATTGGAAAAAGCTAATTTGCTAACCAAAGTGCACGGCGGTGCCATTTCAAAGTCAATCCAGTTCTCTCTCGAAAACCAAATTTTCTATTCGCACCCCGAAAAAACGGTTATTGCTGAAAAGGCAGTGACACTTCTTAAAGACGGAATGACCATTTTACTTTCTGGCGGTACCACCATCATTCAGATGATAAAGGCCTTACCGCCCGATTTAAATGCCACTTTTATAACGATGAGTTTACCCACAGCGCTCTGCCTGCTTCAGCATCCAAAGAGTGAAGTGATTTTTGTGGGAAATAAAATATTAAAAAATGCAAGGATGGCAGTAGGCGCAGCTGCGGTAGATGCCATCAAGCAAATAAATGCAGACTTGTGTTTTTTGGGTACCAATAGCATTGATGCAGCGCAGGGCATTACAGATTTGGAATGGGAAATTATAGAGGTAAAAAGGGCCATGGTGGCACAATCAAAAAAAGTGGTGTCGCTTTGCATTTCAGAGAAATTGAATAGCGTACAAAAATTAAAAGTTTGTCCGCTGGGCGCCTTAGATTATTTAATAACAGAATTATCGAGTGATCACCCTTTACTGATGGATTACAAAAGCGAAGGCCTCACTATATTGTAAGCACAAATCCAAAACAACAAATACATGAAACACAAAACTACCAAACAACAAATGCAAGGCCTTGCCTTACTGCTATCCGGCATGCTTTTTAGCCTGTTCGGTTTTGCACAGGTTACCGTTTCTGGCAAAGTAACAGAAGCCAATGCTGCCACGTCACCTACGGCTATATCTGTAGTTATAAGAGGCACCAATTATGGCAGTAGTACAGATGCAGCCGGTAATTATTCTATTTCGGCACCATTAAAAAGTGGAAGCTACACGCTTATTTTTAGTGGTGTGGGTTACCAGCGCCAGGAGCAAAACTTTGTGGTGGGAAGTGCCAGCTCTTACACTGTAGATGTGCAGCTGACTGCACAAATTTCTAAACTGGATGAGGTGATTGTAACTGGTACATCGCTGGGCACTACCCGAAAACAATTGGGCAGTTACATCAGTACACTTGGCGGTAGCGAACTTACCAAAGGCGCCACCGGAAACGTACTGGCATCGCTACAGGGTAAAACTGCCGGAGCCCAGATAAGCCAAAACTCCGGAGACCCTGCCGGTGGTGTAAGTGTGCGGCTTAGGGGTATCAGTTCTATTTCTTCTTCATCGGAGCCATTATATATTATTGATGGGGTAATTGTAAACAACAGTACCACCAGGGTAACCAATACGCAGGGTAACTATGACGGAAATAATTTTGTGGGCAACATCGGGCAGAGCAGGCTGGTAGACATCAACCCACAAGACATTGAAAGAGTAGAGGTACTGAATGGCGCTGCCGCGGCAGCCATTTATGGTAGCCGGGCAAATGCCGGAGTGGTGCAAATATTTACCAAAAAAGGAAAGTCTGGTGCGCCCAAAGTAACTTTCAATACCAGTTATACCAACAGTAAGCTTCGCAAAAAATTAGATGTGAACCAAGCGCCGACGAAGTTTGGTGGCCCAACAGATGGCCCCGGTGCACAGACCCAGGATATTTTGTTGACGGCTCTTACCAACACCACCAATGTAACAAGGTACGATTACCAGGATTACATCTTTAGAGATGCAGCCGGCACGGACAATACCGTTTCTGTAAGCGGTGGCACAGACAATACCAAATACTATCTTTCTGGCTCTTATTTTTTTAATGAAGGAATTATCAGAAACACCGATTTTCAGCGGTATGCATTTCGTTCTAACGTAGACCAGGTATTATCAAAATATGCTACGGTATCTGTAGGGTTAAACTACACCAACAGTAGCGCCAACGAAAAACCAGATGGTAACTCCTTTTACTCTCCGATGAACTCGGTAACCATCATCGGAAACTTTCATAATATTTTTGAACGGGATGCTCTCGGCAATATTAAAGCCATAGGTGAACGAGGCAGGGCAAACCCCGTGAGTGTTATCGAAGACATCAAACAAAAGCAAACTACCAATCGTGTTATTGCCAGCGCAGCACTTAAATTGAAACCAGTAAAAAATCTTACCCTGGATTATACTCTTGGTATTGATAGCTACGGACAATTTGGTACAACCTTTATTCCGCCATTTGCTTACAATGTGAGCACCGCATTTTTTGGTGGCGGACCAGCACTAGATCCCACACAGAATGGATATGCCAGCACGGCGTCCAATAATTTCTTTGCCATCAACCATGATGTGAATGCTACCTACACCGCCAGCATTCTTAAAGATTTACAAAGTGTAACGCAGGTTGGTTTTAGCCAACAATATGAAAAAAACAATTACGTGCTTTCACAAGGACGTGGTTTAGCACCCTTTGTGGAAACCGTAAATGGTGCAAGTACTATTTTAACTGCTGCCGATGAAAGAGGAGAGATTTCCATTTCGGGTTCTTATGTACAGCAGAATTTTAAATACAGAAACCAACTCTTTATTACCGGTGCAGTAAGGGTAGATGGTTCATCGGTGTTTGGTAAAGATCAGCGCAACCAGGTGTATAAAAAATTAAGTGGTAGCTATGTAATTTCTGAAACAGATTTTTGGAGCCGTCTTTCTATCAGTAAATTTTGGAACCTTGCAAAAATCAGGGTGGCTTACGGCGAAAGTGGTAACCTGACCGGTATTGGCGCTTATCAAAGGTTTAATACCTATTCTAGTTCTTCTTTTATAGGTCGTACAAGTTTAAACTCCAGCACACGCAGGGCAAACGAAAATGTGCGTCCGGAGCGTCAGGAAGAATTAGAATTTGGGGTAGATCTTTCCTTCCTCTCCAGCAGGCTTTCTCTATCTGTAAACGTGTACAACAAAAAAGTAAAAGACCTCCTGATAGATCGGTTTATCGCACCCTCGCAAGGGTTTAGCAGTTTGCAAGACAACTTTGGGTCTTTAGAAAATAAAGGATACGAGTTGGTGCTCAGCGGACGCCCCGTGGTAACCAAAAACTTCAGCTGGGATATCTCAGGAATTTATAACCACAATAGAAACAAGGCAATCAACATTGGGCAAGCGTTAAAC
>JBKJKD010000240.1:0-10509 GCA_046597635.1 Ferruginibacter sp.
ATCAGGTTTAAAATGTATTAAATTATTTCTACGAGTTCAATATCAAACACCAGTTCTTGCCCGGCCAAAAAATGATTGGCATCCAGTACGATCACTTCATCTTTTACTTCCACCACAACTACCGGGAAAGGTTGTCCCTCCTGGTTGCTTAGGGTGAGTTGCATGCCTGGTTCCAGCTTCATATCTTCCGGAACATTTTCTTTTGGAAACTCAATAATCGCAGATGGATCTTTTTCGCCATAAGCATCCACTGCGGGAATGTTCACTGTTTTTTTATCGCCCACAGCCATACCCGGCATAGCCGCATCAAAACCTTTTATCATCATACCTGCCCCTACAGTAAATTCCAGGGGCTCCCTGCCCTCAGAAGAATCGAAAGATTCGCCATTCACCAGTTTGCCAGTGTAGTGCACTTTTACTACATCACCATTTTTTACTTGTGCCATAAATGTCATTTTAGAAACCTCATTTCCTTAAGATATGAGGGAGTTATTAATGTTTTTTGTAAAATATCTTAAATACAAAGTAAATGATAAATGAGTAAATGGTATCAAAAGTTTTACGCAATTTAGCAGCATGAGAAGCACTTTATTTTTATTTACTTTAATGATGAGTATAGTATCCTGCACCGCCCAGCCGCATGTAAACAAGCTTGCAGCCACTGTGGCTGCCGGTGGGATTATGGCTGGTGCCGAAAGGATGGATGTGTACTTGCCAATGTTAAAAAATAAAAAAGTGGCCATATTTGCCAACCCCACGAGCATGGTGGGCGGGCAGCATCTGGTAGATACGTTGTTAAAAAGTGGTATAAAAGTGGTGAAAATATTTGGCCCCGAACATGGCTTTAGAGGCGATGCCGATGCTGGCGAACATGTGGGCGATGCCAAGGATAAGAAAACAGGCATCCCCGTGATAAGCCTGTATGGCAATCATAAAAAACCTACTGCCGAAGATTTTAAAAATGTAGATGTATTAATTTTTGATATACAGGATGTGGGTGTGCGCTTTTACACCTACATATCTTCATTGGAATATTTCTTAGAAGCCGCTTTGGAAAACCACAAACCGCTGCTCATTTTAGACCGCCCAAACCCCAATGGATTTTATGTAGACGGGCCGGTGTTAGACAAAAGGTTTAAGAGTTTTATTGGCATGCAGACCATCCCCATTGTGCATGGAATGACCGTAGGCGAATATGCCCTGATGCTGGCAGGCGAAAATTGGCTGAGCGAAAAGGCCAATGCCATCAACGCTTACAATGTGAGTACTAAAACCAACCCCGATACTCCTTTTCATGTGCAGGTAATAAAGTGCAAAAATTATGATCACAACAGTTTGTACGAATTACCCATAAACCCATCGCCCAATTTGAAGCAGATGCAGAGCATCTACCTCTATCCGTCTACCTGCTTTTTTGAAGGCACGGTAATGAGTGAAGGACGAGGAACCGAAACACCCTTCCAGGTATTTGGTCATCCTTCTCTACCAAAAAATATGTACGCTTTTACACCCATGCCAAACGAGGGCGCTAAGAACAGTAAATGTTTTGGCTTGAAATGCTACGGCTGGAATCTCTCCGGCAGCAATGCAGCAGTATTAAAAATGGTAAACAATAAAATTCAGCTAAAATATTTGTTAGATGCTTACAAACTGTTTCCCGGCAAAGACAGTTTTTTCCTGAAAAATAATTTTATAGATAAACTCGCCGGTAACGATTTATTGCAGAAGCAGGTAAAGCAGGGACTCACAGAAGAAGCTATCCGGGCAAGCTGGCAACCCGGCCTAAAGGCCTATAAGGCTATTAGAAAAAAATATTTGTTGTATAAAGATTTTGAATAAGGCTTTTGCTGTAAGTGTGAATTATCAATGCTGAATATTCACTCTTGCACTAGATCAACTGCATTTGCATAGCCAGTTTTATGAGCGAGGCAATATTTTTACACTCAAACTTGGCCAGTAAATTTTTACGATGGGTGTCAACCGTGGCTACACTTATAAAAAGCTGTTGTGCAATCTCATTGTTGGTAAGCCCATCTGCAATTAAGCCCAACACTTCTTTTTCTCGCCTTGTAATGAGGGGTACGTTGCTTTTTGTTACCACCTGTCGCAGGGCGGCGGCGGCATCAAAACTCAAGTATTGTTTGCCAGTCATCACCGTTTTAATTCCTTCTGTAAGTTCTTCCTGCGTAGCATTTTTTAATACATATCCCGACGCTCCGCTATGCATCATCTTCTCAATAAAACTTTGCTGGTTAAAAGTGCTTAGTCCCAAGATGTGTATACCCGGAAACTTTTCCTTCACCTCCTTGCAAAGATCAATTCCACTTTTGTCGGGCAGGCTGATATCCATCAATATTACATCTGGCCTTTGGCGCTGCAGATAGGCAAGGCAAGAACTTGCGTTGCTGGCATGGCCCATCCATTCTATCTCTTTTTCGTTTTGGAGTAAAGAGTGAATCCCTTCTACAACCATGTAATGATCATCTACAATAAATAATTTAATGGCCATGACAATTTCTTTTAATGATCTAAGTTAATTTCAATATGAACAGAAGTTCCCTGGTTATTTTCAGATTGTATATCGAGCGTTCCTTTTAAAAAATCTACCCTGTTGCGTATGTTCCTGTAGCCCATCCCTTCACACATTGCCATATCAAACCCCTTCCCGTTGTCTTCCACAGTTACCGATAAAATTTGCTGCAGTAAACTTACTTGTACCAGGCTAGTTGTAGCACCTGCATGTTTCATAGTATTGTTGATGAGCTCCTGTACCATACGGTAAACAGCAATAGAAGCTGTTCTGTCTATAACGGCTTGTTCTAACCCAATAGATTGGTAGGAAATTTTTAAGGCACCGGATTGATTGATATCATTGCAAAAATCCTTGAGCGCTGTGTTCAACCCAAATTTTACCAAAGCCTCCGGCATCATATTGTGTGCTACCCGGCGCATTTCTCCAATAGAGCTGTCCAGCATATCCATACTGCGTTCAAAGGCCCTTGTATTTTCTGCGGTCATTACCAACTGACCTTTCATAGTATTGAAAGAAAATTTTATACCGCTAAGCATACCTCCGAGCCCATCATGCAGGTCTTGTGCCAGCCGGGTCCGCTCCTGCTCCTCGCCCTTAAGCACAGCCTCTGTTGCCATCAGCTTTTTTTCGGTTTCAAGATCAGCAATCACCTGCTGTTGAAGTTTTTGTTTGTGGCGGTAGTTCCGGTAAAGCAACACAAAAATAATGGCCAGCGAAACAAGCCCGGATTCAAGCAGATAGTTAAGCAGATTCTTCTTTTCAATGGTTTTTTGTTGGCCAAACAGCATCATTTCTTTTTGCTGTGCCTGGTACCTGCTCTCCAGTTCGTATACCTTCTTACGGTTGTTTTTATTTTGAATAGAATCGCTTACCGCCACAAAGTTTTTAAGGTATTGATAACTTGCGGGGAGGTTTCCCTGGGCTTCCTCTGCATCTACAAGATCTCTCAAACTAAAATACACTACCTGGTCCAGCTTTAATTTTTTAGCAAGGTCTAAAGACATCGACGAAAATTGTACAGCGTTGGCATAATCTCCTTTATGCAGATAGGCATTACCCATGTTCTGATATACAAGTGCAATGTCATATTGGATGTTGATCTTATTAAAACTTTCCAACGCCCGGTTAAAGTGCGCAATGGCAGTGTCATATTCAAATGCCCTGTTCGTAAAATACAGACCGATAAAATTGTTGAAGATGCCAATAGCAAAAGTGAGGTCCTGCTCCCGGGCCATTCGCAACCCCACGATAGAAATCGAGTAAACACTATCGTAATTTTTTACCACGCTGTAGGCATCACCCAATGCAATGAGCCCGCGAATGATGGAAACGGGATCCTTAGACTGCAACGCAAGTTTATTGGTTTCATTGGCATAATAAAACATCTTGGCAGTATCGCCTAAAAACTTATAAATACCGGAAAGGTTATAATAGGAAAAAATAATTTTAGCGCTTTCCCCGGTTTCCGTAAATATTTGCGCAGCATGCTGGTAACGTTCTACCGCAAGGTCAAAGTTTTCTTTGCGTTGCTCAATAGCTGCATACCTGTTTATGATATTTGCAGCTTGATTTTTATACGCATTGGTCTTGTTATCTTTCACCAGTGCAAATGCTTTATCCAATAACAACAGGCAGGTATCTAACTTCATTTCGTAAAATAGCAGGCCGGCCCGCAACCCATAGGCCACGGATAAACCTAATGGGTAGTCTATTTTTTTAGCGTTGGTAATCGAGGTATTTATGGCTCCAATAGCAGTTTCAGGATCAGAGAATTGAATTTTTTCTGCATAGCTGTTCAGGCGGTTTACGCTAGCAACGTTTGCAGGTTCATTTTGCAGCAGAATGAGTTCACTTGCTGCAGATGTTGCCTGTGCAGCAAGCCTGGGAGAGACGGTTGTGAGAAATAAAAATATCAATAAACACCTGGTCATACAGTTAGTTCAATTAATACAGAAGTGCCCTTATCCGGTTGTGAATGTACGTCTAGTTTTCCTTTCAAAAAATCAACCCGGTTCTGTATGCTGCTCCAGCCTATACCTTTTGAGTGGTTTAGCAAAGCCGTGTCGAATCCCTTGCCATCATCCTCAACTGTTACAGACATTCGAGCATCTTCCTTACTCAGTTGTACCAGTGCCGTGCGGGCGCCGGCGTGTTTCATAGTATTGTTGATGAGCTCCTGCACAATGCGATAAATAGTGATGGCTGTAGTTTGATTTATAGTGGCATTTTCTACCCCGATAGACTGGTAAGAAACCTGCAAAGCGCCCGAGTTGGAAATATCATTGCAAAAATCTTTTAGTGCGGTATCAAGACCAAATTTTACCAGCGCTTCGGGCATCATGTTGTGCGCTACCCTTCTCATTTCTTTGATAGAACTGTCCAGCATATCCATGCTGCGTTCAAATGCCTGGGCATTTTCCGGGGTCAAAATAAGATTTCCTTTCATAGTACTAAATGAGTATTTGATGCCACTAAGCATGCCGCCAAGCCCATCGTGCAGGTCTTTAGCCAGTCGGCTACGCTCCTGCTCTTCGCCTTTGAGCACGGCCTCGGTAGCCGTTAATAATTGCCGGGTTTCCAGGTCGTGGATACGCTGCATTTGTAATCGTTGCTTGTGACGGTAGTTGAGGAATAGAAGCACAGATATCACTAACAACGCTGCTGCACTTCCTATTAAAATATAGTTGATGATACTCTTTTCCTTGAGCTGCGATGCCTGAAGGGCTATTTTGGCAATTTTTCTTTCTGTTTCATATTTGGCCTCCAGGTCCATGGAATATTCCCTCAGATTTTCCTTTTGCAGGGTATCATTTAATACCAGCCATTTGTCCTCATAAAAACTGGCACCTGCCAAATCCTGCTGTAAGTATTTTAAACTGGAAAGGCCCTGGTAAAGCGATTCCATAGAAGCAGTAATGGAATCCTTTTCTGCAATCTCCAGCCCTTTCAACATTTCTTTTTCGGCTGCTGCATATTGCTTACTTAAAATAAAATCATAGCCAAATATAAGCTCATGATAGCTTTGGCCCGACTTATCAGCCGGGTCAAATGCAGGAGCCATTTCTTTAATCTTGGCAGTAATTCTATCAAGGTTTATTTTGTCTAAAACATTGTAATAGGTTACACCAAGATTAATGAGCGCATTGGATACAGATCTTATTCTTTTATATTTTTGCCCGGCAATAAGTTGTTGTTCAAAAATAGTTATAGCCTCTTTATTCTTTCCAAGAGAAAGATAACAGTTGCCTAAATTGTTCATAGAAATGAGCAGCCCCTTATAATCCTTGTAGCGGTTGCCTGCTGCTACTCCCTTTTTGCCGAAGGTTTCCGATTTTTCATAGAGTTCCATTTCATTATAGATGCGGCAAAGATTGCCATACATGGTGGCAATATTATTACTGTCTTTGATGCGCTCTGTAAGATCTACGGCATAGGCCGCATATTTTAATGCTGAATCTTTTTTTCTGACATTAAAATACAGGCTAAAAACCGCCCGGTAAGAAGTTGCCTTTTGAAAAGAGTCTGTGGCTGCAGCAATTGCTTTGAGGCAATAGCCCAGCGCCATTTCATTATTAAATTGAGCATGGTAGATTTTTACAAAGGCATGGTAACAGCGATGACGCATGGATGATGCCTTTAGCTTATCAATCAATACCTCTGCCTGCTTGTTGAAATACAAGGCTGAATCATTGTTTACATCAAGGTAACTATCCTGTATTTGGTGCAGAACGTTGATGCGGGAAGTATCTTCTTTGCTCAACTTCAGATCCCGCAACAATGAATTCAACTCGTCATCCTGAGCAATGCCCCGAAAGGGTAAACTCAAGAATGCGAATATGAGTACTACAAATCGGCGCATTGTTTACAAAATAGAGTTTATAAAAATTTTGAGATGTGCTGGTAAATCACTCTTTTACAAGCAGACTACAAATTACCACGCACTACCCTTTTTAGTCTCCCCCTTTTCCATGATTTTTTGATTTTATAAAAATATCCTGTTTTTCAGGGATGGTATTATCCTTTTTCAATATTCATTTTTACATCATCAAAAAATCACTTCAAAAAAAATATTATGAAAAAGATTTTCCTTTTATCGAGCCTTACTGTATTGCTTTTATCATCCATAACAACCCAAGCTAAAATATGGAGGGTAAATAATACACCAGGTGTATCTGCAGATTTTACAAGTTTCAGTCTTGCTGTTGCTTCTGCAACGGTAGTAAATGGGGATACCCTACATTTTGAATCGAGCACTATAGATTATCCGGGAACAACGTTGACAAAAAGACTGGTAATAATTGGGCTGGGATATTTTCTAAATCCTGCCAATGTAACCACACCCGGTAATGCAGGACTGCAGGCAGCAACTGCAGAAAGCCGTATTGGTGGTTTTACAATTAGCAATGGTGCCAACGGAAGTAAATTTTTAGGCATCACGCTCGGCGGCATAACCATGGGCACAACTGCCACAGCCTGGAATATTACTTTCGAAAAAGTACAATTCATTGGCGGCTTGAGTTTCTCCAATGCTACCCACAGCAACTTAACCATAAGAAAAAGCTTTTTTCAAAATTCGGGGATACAGGCCACCTCAGGTAACCTTAGTAATTTCGTGTTAGAAAATTCTATTTTCAATGGATTTGGTGCCTATATGAGCCTGCAGTCCTTAACCGGCTCTGCCAATATTATTCGCAACAATACTTTTTACGAAACTTACTTCGGGGATATTCCTAATTGTTATTTCGCCAACAATATTATTTCCAGTATTAACTACGAATGGGTATTTACCAACACCACGGTTAAGAATAATCTTTTCGGAAAAGCCACACAGGTTTTGCCGGTAACGGCTTCTGCCAACCAGCTTGGGGTAAATATGACGAATGTACTTTTATTGACCGGAAGTTTTGATGCCCGTTACCAACTTAAAGCCGGTTCCCCAGCTATTGCTGCGGGCTTAACGGTTGGTGCAGTGGTAACGCCCGACTGTGGTGCGTTTGGTGCAACAGATCCTTACAAACTTTCGGGCATTCCCAACATACCAAGCATCTATGCATACACCGTTCCCACATCTATTCCATCTGGCACTGCTACTATGAATGTAACATTCAGCACAAGGAATAGTAATTAATACCCGGTAACAGACAATTAATCATTTCATTAAACTAAATGAAAATGAAAAGCTTTTTATTAAGCATCCTGTTTACAGGTATGTTTCTATATGGCCGTGCGCAGGACCCGTTGTATCCAACGGCTCCCGCCTTGCCGCAAAATATTATTGCCGCAGAATATTATGTTGATGCGGACCCCGGTATTGGCAGCGCCACGGCAGTGCCTGTTACCGCAGGCGTGAATATACCAAACATACCTGCGGGTATCAATATTACAGGACTGTCAAATGGGGTTCACCAGTTAGTGATGCGTACAAAAAGTAGTGCTGGAATATCGAGTGTATCGTGGGTGAGAGATTTCCTGTATAATTTTGATCCGGTTTACACAACCATCCTTGCTGCGCAAAATATCATTGCCGCAGAATATTTTGTTGATGATGATCCGGGATTTGGAAGCGGCACTGCCATTACTGTAACCGCTGGGGTCAACCTGAACAATGTACCTGCTGTAATTAATACAGCAGGATTAACTAATGGAGTTCATCGCTTGTATATCCGCAGTAAAAACAATGAGGGTTACTGGGCGGTTTGTGCTATGAAAGATTTTATTATTGATTTTGATTTTGCTTATCCTACAACCACACTGCCGCAAAATATTGTTAGGGCAGAATATTTCATTGATACAGATCCGGGCTTTGGTAGTGCAACTGCTATCACTATCACAGCCGGGCTTGATCTTAATAACGTTCCTGCTGTTATCAATACAACTGGCCTTAGCAATGGTACACACAGGCTTTACCTCCGCACAAAAAATAATGAAGGATATTGGTCGGCATCAAATGTAAAAGAATTTATTGCAGATGCAGATCCTGTTTATCCTGCAGTAACACCTGCACCACAAAACGTGGTAGCCGCAGAATATTTTATCAATACAGATCCCGGTGCCGGCAATGGTACCAGCATACCCGTTACCGCAGCATTGGATATTAATAATATTGCTGCTACCATCAACACATCAAGCCTTACACCTGCTACCACCAACCAACTTTTCGTTCGCACAAAAAACAACGAAGGCTTTTGGAGTATAACCAATGTAAAAGAGTTTGTGGTAATCATTACAAATGATCCGGTTTATCCTCCTACACCTGTAGCGCCACAAAACGTGGTAGCCGCAGAATATTTTATCAACACAGATCCCGGTGCCGGCAATGGCACCAGCATTCCCATCACGGCAGCACTGGATATTAATAATATTGCTGCTACCATAAACACATCAAGCCTTGCACCTGCTACCACCAACCAACTTTTTGTTCGTACAAAAAACAACGAAGGCTTTTGGAGCATAACCAATGTTAAAGAATTTGTGGTGATCATTTCTAATGAGCCGGTTTATCCTCCATCACCTGTGGCTCCACAGAATGTAGTGGCTGCAGAATATTTTATCAACACAGATCCCGGTGCGGGCAATGGTACAGCAATACCTGTAACTGCAGCGCTCGATATTAATAATATTCCGGTGGCAGTAAATACGTCAAGTCTTACAGCTGCTACCACCAACCAGCTTTTTCTTCGTACAAAAAACAACGAAGGCTTTTGGAGTATAACCAATGTAAAAGAATTTGTGGTGTTGATTACAAATGATCCTGCCTATCCATCTGCTCCTACTGTAGCCCAGAATATAACTGCAGCAGAATACTTTCTGGATACCGATCCTGGTATTGGAAGCGGCACTGCCGTTACCCTCACACCAGCAACAGATATCAACAACCTTACAATAGCAGTAAACACTACAGGTTTAAGCAACGGCCAACACCGGTTGTTTATAAGAAGTAAGAGCAATGATGGTAAATGGAGTATCACCAACAATGATGCATTTTTCACAGATCTTCTCGCCCTGTCTGCAGACACTCTTCTATTTGGAAACGTTCCCATAAACACAACCATTTCTAAAAACTTAATTGTAACCAATAACAGCAATGTTAGTCAGACCATTAATGCGGTAACAATAACAGCGCCGTTCAGCACCAATTTTACGGGTGTAAGAACCATTCCTGCAGGTGCAAAAGATACCATACGTGTAGACTTCACACCAACTGTTGCCGGTTTGTACACACAGGGAATACAATTGCAAACATCAGCTGGAAATTACAATGTTGGTTTAAATGGTACGGGCGTTACGCAGGTTCCATCGTGGACTATTAGCCCTGCGGGTGGTTATAATTATGGTGACAGGCCTATCAATACCGGATTTAATGTTGCTTTCAATATTCAAAATACAGGCAATGTTCCTGTTACCCTGAGCAATGTTTCCACTACCAATGCAGCCTTTTCCCCCAGCTATACTCCGGGCGCTGTTATACCCGTGAATGGGAACATGAACATATTTGTTCTGTTTACCCCTACACTTGTACAAGCTTATAGTGGCTTATTAAAAATTGAATCTTCTACAGCAGGTGTTGGGTTTGTAACAACCGCTTTATCTGGTAATGGCTACAATCCTGGAGCGCCACCAGTATTACAATTTGTACCGGGCACACCGTATAACGCTTTAACAGGCGTGAATCCCGCAGCCGGGCAAGCAGGAGATTATACTTACAGGATTTTGTACAAATCATCTAACAACAGGGCACCCCAAACAGGTTCTCCCAGGGTGGCTATTGATTTAAATGGCGACCAGGATTTTACAGACTTGAATGAAGGAACCTATACGATGGTTAAAGAAACTGCGGGCACAGATTACGTGAATGGTATTGTATATGCTTATACCTACACACATCTTAACAATACCAGCACGGCAGGCTACAAGTTTTTTGCTACCGATGATAACGGCAACGCCGCCACTACCATCAACACAAATTATGTGAGTGG
>JBKJKD010000165.1:0-19620 GCA_046597635.1 Ferruginibacter sp.
GCAGCTGTAGATGGTTTCACCTGAGCAATAGCACAATTAACATTTAAGAAAAGAAGGAAAAGGGTAATTTTGATGGCAAGATCTTTAATCATCTGTTTTGGTAAATTAGTTATAAAATAAAATAGGCAATGATACAATTAAAAGTAGTGAAAATGTGGGTGATAGCAATCGGCCTGTCCTTGTTTTCGGCTCATGCATCTGCCCAATACAAAGATTTTAAAATTAACGCAAAGGGTGATACCATCAACATCATTGATAAGAAGGGTAACAAAGAAGGGAAATGGGTGGTAAGGATGCCGGAGTTGCGGGGCGAGCCGGGTTATGAAGAAGAAGGTATTTTTGAAGCAGGGGCTAAAGAAGGTTTCTGGCGCCGCTATACGCTACAGGGCGATTTGCTTGCGGTTGAGAATTATAAAAAGGGTGGTAAGCACGGAGTGCAACAATACTTTACTTTTTTGGGAGAACCGCTGCGTGACGAAAGTTGGAAGGGCTACGATCCAGATGCGCCATTCGATACTGTAGCTGTTTATGGAACCGGAAGCAATGAAATTGTAGAATTTAGAATTGTAAAAGCCGAGCAATACAGTGTAAAGCAAGGAGAGTGGAAGTTTTATGATCCCTCCACAGGAGCCGTTTTGAAAACCGAAAATTGGGAGCGAAACAATTTGATGCAGCAGCCAGGAAGTACAACAGCATCTGTCGCCACCGGCCCGAGAAAAAAACCTGAGAAAACAGCGGAAATGATTGAATGGGAGTTAAAAAACAAGGGAAAGAAAAATGCGCTGCGGGACGGTAGGACAGGTTTGTAAGACCGTGATTTAGGATTTATTTAATTGGACGCTTTTACTAGGTGCTTCGCTTAGGACCGCCTGATCAATACAACTGTTCATCAAAGGTTTCTGTTATAGGCTGCACGGTCATTTTAGAAAGAAAGGGATTTCTCCACGCTACCACAGCAGCAGCTAACGCAAATATTATTAGCAAAGAAAGTCCTACAGATAAACCCGCCTTCTCCGAAACAATACCTATGAGAGAAGGGCCCGCCAAAAAGCCAATCAGGCCCCCGGTAGTTACCATTGCGAAACCCTCCACTTTGCTAAGGCCGGGTATGTTTGCAGAGGCACGAAATAAAATGGGAACAATGCTGGAGCAGCCAAAACCAATAACGACATAGCCTAACAACACTACGGGTATTACCTTGATGGAAACCACCATCAAAAATCCGATAGCCGCCAAAATACAACCCCCAATAACAGCTTTTTTATTACCGGTTTTTGATACAAGGTAATCTCCATTCAACCTGCCTATCGTCATGGCCACTGCGAAACTGCCATAGCCAAGGCTTACGTATTTCTTTGGTGCGTGCAGCACTTCTTTAAAATAAATGCCGCTCCAATCTGCCACACATCCTTCAGCCATAAAAAGAATCATACAAATAAAAGAGATACCCAGAACGGAAACAGAAGGAAGTTTTATATCCGAACCAGAATGAATGATATCTTGATTTTGTAGAATGAGATTTCGATTGTAATAAATGATAGACAGTATGGCTGTAACTACAATCACAAGGTGCCAACTTTTTGCAAAGCCCAGCGCAACAAGCGTTGCGGCAATTCCGGCACTTACAGCTCCGCCAAGACTATAGAGTGCGTGGCAACTACTCATCAATAGGCAATTGAATTTTTTTTCCATCATATTGATGGTTGCATTGGTGGCGACCCCGTTTAAAAAACTCACCACACCAAAGCAATAGAGGCATATCCATAACATCGGTCTGTTTGGCGATAATATTTGTAATACCATAATAAGGCACAACATTAAATACCCGTATAACATCCATTTGCCAACAGGAATTTTGCTAAAAATCTTTGTAGCAATAAAAACTCCCGTAATGGCGCCTAGCGGCGAAAACAAAAGCGACAGACCAAGGGTAGCATCGTTAAAGGAGTGCTTTTCTTTTATAGCTGGTATATAAGACACCCAAATGCCAAACAATAGACTGGACGCTCCAAACAAAAATGCTATTGCTAGCACTGGTTTGAGTTGGAATAAGCGTAGGGAGTTTTTTAGTAACATTTCTTCAAAATTAGCTTAATACATTGGTCAGGCAACTACACTGAAAAAAAGGCGTGCACCATTCAAAATAGGACAAAAAAAACTGCCCTGAAAAGGGCAGTTTTAGCTATCAATAGTTTTTTGTTTAGTTAACTACGCTTAGTTTTTTGGTCAAAGTTTCACCATTTGTTTTATCGGTGATACGGATCATGTACATACCTTTCTGCAGGCTGTTGTAATCCACCGTGTTGGTGTTGGTTAATAAAACTGTTTTTAAGATGCGGCCGGTATTGTCAATTAGCTGAACTTCTGTGGGACCAGAAATATCTGAAATGTTAACCTTGGCATTTCCGTTGCTCGGGTTAGGATAGATGCTGAAATCAGCAGCAACGCCAGAACCTTTTACAACCTTGATATCACTATTCTTGAAAACTCCATCAATATCAACCATTTTCAGCCTATACTGGCTAACGCTCTTAGCTGTGTTACTCTTGTCAGTAAAAGTGTAACTACTTCCATTAGCAATGTTTTTTGCAGCAACCGTTGCGATATCAACAAAAGCTCCACCTGTGCTTCTTTGAACAACGAACTCTTGTGCGTTTATCTCGCTTGCTGTTTTCCAGGTGAGCGTTACGTTAGCATTAGATCTACTCGCAAAAAAGTTTGTTAAGGCGATGGGTAACGGACCAGCATCTACAGTAACTGTGGTTCCACAAACCTGGCCACCGCAGTTTGAGTTAGTGCTACGGGAAATAACATAGGTAATAGTCGCATCGCATGGAGCACTAAATGTAGGGCTTACATATTGTGTGCTTGAGCTACCACCGGGTACCAAAAAGCATGAGTCTGCTACAATAGTGCCTGTTGCTACATTCCCTACGTAGACGGTAATTCTTAAAGACTTGTTTGCTGCAACGTCGCCGGTAGCAAAGACAAACACTTTGGAAGTACAAGTGTTGCCCACAGAACTGATAGGCGTAAAGCCATTACTTTGAATGTCTGGGCAAGGCTGTTGTTGAGAAATTGCTAGCATGCTGATCGCAAGGGAGCAAAAGAAAAGTGTAATTTTTTTCATAATTGTGTGTTTAAGTTGTAAGCAAAACTGTTTGAAGGAAAAGGATACAGAACAGTGGCTCACTAGAAAATTAAACACACGGAGACATAGCAATGACTATGCAGCGATGCAACTTTAAAGAGATAGATACATTGGTGATGATAATGGATTGTAATACAATCAGAGCAAAGAGGAGTTGCTACAGTTGGGGTTTCAGACTTCGAAGATAGAACTTTATTTTAAAGTACAAAATAATTTTAAAAAAGAGCCAGAGATTTTTAATGTCTGGCTCTTACAAGATACTTAACTAGGTTAATGCTATTTTATTTCCTTTTGCATGGGATTCACGCCATTGCCGGTGCCTCTCACATTGCCTGCACGGCCTTTGTACAACTGAAATTTAGATGGTTCGGCCGTTACATTCCAACCGTTGTTTGCTTCGTTGATGTCAGCGGTCTCCCTCATGGGATCAAGCTTGATAGAAGCTACCTCTTTGTCTTTCATAAAAGTTTTAACTACTCTGTTTTCATTTTTGCGCCATACCTGTGCGTCTATCCTGTCTATTTCCTTGCTTCCATCTTTGTAGGTCCATTCTATGATGATTGGCATTACCAGGCCGCCTTTGTTGCTAAAGGTTAACTCGTACATATTTTTGTTGCCAGCCATGCTTATTTTTTGTTGGGCTGTTAAAGTGTCGGTGCTGGCCGGCGGAAAATTCGTGGTATGCGGGGTCATATCAACCTTTACCAGGTCCCGGTCATATTTCCAATAGAAGTCACGGAGGCTGGTGTCGGCATCTACCGCAAACTGTATTTTTTTATCTTCCCTGTTTCTTATTTTAGAAATGTCTTCAAATGCATTCAGCACTGGCTTGGCTACGGGCTGAGAAAAACTGTTACCGTTCGAGGGTCTTGCAGCAACTGGTTCGGGGTTAAGGTTTGCCCATTTCACCGTGTCCAAAGCAATGTCACATGCTTCTGTCCCATAGAACCAGCCTCTCCAAAACCAATCAAGGTCCACTGCACTTGCATCTTCCATCGTGCGGAAAAGATCCGCCGGTGTAGGATGTTTAAACGCCCAACGGCGGGCATACTCTCTAAAGGCATAATCAAATAAATCTCTGCCCATGATGGTTTCACGCAGAATATTTAAACCTGTTGAAGGCTTGCTATACGCATTAGGGCCAAACATGATGATATTTTCGCTGTTGGTCATGATAGGTTCCAATTGGTCTTTTGGAAGCTTCATATAATCTACAATTTTATAGGCCGGCCCTTTGCTCACCGGAAATTTATTGTCCCATAATTCTTCAGAAAGATACTCAACAAAAGAGTTCAGGCCTTCGTCCATCCAGGTCCATTGACGTTCGTCGCTGTTGATGATCATAGGAAAAAAGTTGTGACCCACTTCATGAATAATTACGCCCAGCATACCATTTTTAGTGCCTTCGCTGTAAGTACCGTCTTTTTCTGTACGGCCATAGTTAAAGCAAATCATCGGGTATTCCATTCCGTTGGCCGCCTCAAGGCTTTGTGCTACAGGGTAAGGGTAAGGGATAGTGAATTTTGAATAAGATCTAATTGTATGTGCTACGGCCTTGGTGCTATACTTGCGGTATAGATTGTAGGCTTCTTTACCATACGCACTCATACACATTACTTTTTTTCCTTCTACGGTAATCGGCATTGCATCCCACACAAATTTGCGGCTGCTGCCCCAGGCAAAGTCACGTACCATGTCTGCCTTAAAAATCCAGGTTTTCTTTTGGGTTGATTTTTTTGGCTCTTTTGCTTTTGCTTCAGCCAGCGTAACTATTTCTACTACATCTTTGGCTGTTTGCGCCTGCTGCCATCGGGCTATTTCTTTGGACGATAAAATCTGCTGATAATTTTGTCCAACACCGGTTGCCATTACCACATGATCTGCAGGAACGGTCATTGCCACTTTGTAGTTTCCAAATATGAGTGCAAACTCACCTGAGCCTGCAAACTGGTGATTCTGCCAGCCCTGGAAATCGCTATACACACAAAGGCGGGGAAACCATTGGGTCATCGTGTAGATATCATTGCCATCTTCAGGAAAATATTCATAGCCGCCACGCCCGCCGTATTTCATGCGATCGGTGATGTAGTAGTTCCACTCTATCTTAAAAATAAACTGTTGACCTGCTTTTAGTGGAGTCGGCAGTTCTACCCGCATCATAGTTTTGTTGATGGTATATTTTAATGCTCCGCCGGTGGCATTGGTAAGCTTTGTAATATTGTGGCCATACTCCTTATCACTCTTGCCACTCATTCTATCAACGTCAACCTCAGTTAAGTTTTTGTTCATGAAATTGCTGGTTTCAAAACCCGAGTTATTAACCGAGCTGTGCTCGTTTTCATCCAGCTGTAACCATAAATAGGTAAGTACATCAGGAGAATTGTTGTAATAAGTAAGCGTTTCTTTACCTGTTAGTTTCCTGTTAGGCTCGTCTAGTTCGCACACGATATCATAATCGCAACGTTGCTGCCAGTACTTGCTTCCTGGTGCGCCACTAGCGGTACGATACTCATTGGCTGTTGGCAAAATAGTACCCAGCTGTTCAAAGCGGTTGCCATGGTTGCTGCCAGGATTGTTTTTAATGTCCTGTGCCTGGCTACTAAAAGCTGCCAGTAAAAAGAGAAAAGAGAGAACTTGTTTCATCATGCTTTTTTTTATGCTTATGCTTAAATAATAATTAAAAATTGAAAATTCAAAAGTCAAAAAAAATATAATCTACTTGAATTTATTTCCTCTTGTTTACGGGCTGGCAGATTTCAACTTTCACTTTTCACCTTTAGCTTTCCGTCATCCCGGCAAACGTTGCCAACAAATATACCCTGCCACACAAAATGAGGTGGCTGATAAACCCCAAACCCACCACTTTCTTTTTAGTTTAAATTTATTTACAAAAACAAAACTCATCAGCAGGATTGTTCCTACCAGCAGCATTTGTCCCGCTTCAAGGCCAAGGTTGAAGCTAAGTAAAGGAACGGTTATGCCCTGTGAATCTGCCAGCATAAAACGAATCGTATTTGCAAAGCCAAGTCCGTGTATCAACCCAAAAGATAAAGCCAGCCAGTATTGGGTACGATATTGGCCATAATGCCGTTCTGTTTTAATCAAATTTAATAACGCGGTGATTACTATACTTAACGGAATTAAAAACTCTACCCATTTGGTATCAGCCTTTATTAATTCAAAAGAGCTCAAAACCAAAGTAAAGGAATGCCCGATGGTAAATGCCGTCACAAGGATCAGTACTTTTTTCCAATCGTGCACGAGGTAAATGGCAGACAGTGCTAAAATGAACAATTGATGATCGAGTGCGTCTGAACTGATGATATGCTTCCATCCCAAATCAAAATAAAATGCAAAATCATCCATACCCTGGTTTCCCTTATACCGTTTAAGTTATGTTTGCAATAATTATCTTCAAATATAACTTTAAACATAATCTCCTACGTTCAATGTCTGGTATTTTATATAAGTGGTTTTTCGGCGTCGCAGTTTGCCTGTTTTTTTCCGGGGCTGCGATGCACCCTATCTTTGTGAGTGTGGCAGAGATAGATTATAACGCCAAAGCAAAAACGCTGGAAGTAAGCTGTAAATTATTTACCGATGATTTCGAAAAGACCTTGCGGTCTGCCTACAAAACCAGTGTCGATTTAATCAATCCTCCGAACAGGGAGGCCATGGACAAGCTGGTGAATGATTATGTGCAAAAAAACTTTAAATTGACTTTAGATGGAAAACTGGTTACTTTAAAATACCTGGGTTACGAAGAGATAGAAGAAGGCATATACAGTTACTACGAAGCAAGCGGTGTGAGTGAGCCAAAAAGTATACAAATATTTAATGCGTTGCTTTATACCAACCACCCACAACAAATGGGATTGATGCATGTAACGGTAAACGGTAACCGGAAAAGTACCAAGCTAAATAATCCTGATAATAAGGCAACCGTTGGTTTTTAATCCTCCTCTAACTCCTCCTTCAGATCTTCTGAAATTGTTACCATCACTTTATCTATACGCTGGCCATCCATATCAATAATCTCTATTTTAAAGTCCCGCCATTCAAAGGTTTCGCCGGTATTGGGAATATGTTCTAGTTCATGCAACACAAAGCCAGCAACGGTGTCAAAGTCTTGTTCTTCCTGGTTCATCCAGTCTGCCCGGTCAAAATAACTTAGGAAATTGTAAAAATGAATTTGTGCATCCACAAGGTAGCTGCCGTCTTCCCGCTTCACAATTTCGTATTCTTCCTGGCCACTATCCGGCACATCGCCCACGATGGCTTCCAAAATATCGTTGAGTGTTATCATTCCTTCCAAAGTGCCATACTCATTAACAATAAAGCAAGTGTGTATTTTGGTTGATTTAAATTTTTCCAGTAGTTGATATGCCTTGTTGTTCTCCGGCACAAACAAAGCCGGTTTGGCTATTTCATGAAGGGGCGCCTGCGGGTTCGCTTTAAAAAGGTCTTTGATAGAAATAAGGCCTTTGATGTTGTCTATAGATTCTTCGCAAATAGGATAAGTACTGAAGGCAAAATCTTCTTCCTTATTGCGGATGTCTTCCACAGTGTCGTGCATATCAAACCAAACGATGTCCGTTCTGTGTGTCATGAGGGAGGTAATGCTGCGATCACCCAGGTGAAATACTCTTTCAATGATTACTTTTTCGCCTTCTTCGATGGAGCCAAACTCACTACCCTCCGAGATCATCGCTTTTATTTCTTCTTCAGTAACGGCACTGTCGCTGTGCGTTTTTAATTTAAATAGTCTAAAAAACAGGGCAGAAACAAAGGAGAGTAAACCTACAATCGGGTAGGCCAGTTTTGAGAGCAAATTCATGGGCGCCGCCACTAGCAATGATATTTCTGCAGCCCTTAGCAAGGCAATCCGTTTTGGTATAAGTTCACCCAGGATAATAGATAAGAAAGTTACAATTACCACAACAATAGTAGTAGATACGGATTGTGCGTAGGGCTGCAAGAATGGTATTTTTTCGATGGCAGGCAACAGATCTTTGCTAAATTTCTCGCCACTATACAAACCCGTTAAAATGGAAACAAGTGTAATACCCAGTTGCACGGTACTCAAAAATTTATCTGGATTTTCGGCCAGTTTCAAAGCCGTGGCGGCTTTAATGCTCCCCTTGTTTTTGAGGGCTTCCAACTTTCCCTTTCGTACACTCACCAGCGCCATCTCCGTCATCACAAAAAGGGCATTTAGGAAGATTAGGAAGAACAATATTAAAATTTCCGTCATAATGGTTTTTTATTGCAAAGAATAGTTCTTATTGAACGATTTAGCGGACAAATATCCGAAAAGAAAACCAACAAGTCCTCCAAAGATCACATCCAGCGGGTAATGAACTCCCACGTAGATCTGGGCATATATAATTATAAACGCCCAGGCAAAAAATAGCCAGCTTACTTTTGGAAAATATTGGTGAAGTGTATAGAACATAAATGTTGCCAAACCAAAATGGTTGGCTGCATGCGAAGAGGTAAAACTGGAACTTTGTGGCCGGTAGGCTACCAAAAATCGTAGACCATCGGCCATAAGGGGATCGTTGCATGGGCGTAAACGATGAATATTTTCTTTAATAAGGTCACTGCTGATAAAATTGGTAAGTGTAACTAAAGCTATAAAAAAAAGTATCCACCATGCACCCGCTTTTTTGTAGTTGATAACCGCAAACAGGCAAATAAAAAGGTAAAGTGGTGTCCACAAATGCTGGTTCCTTATCAGGGGCATCACGGCATCTAAAAATGGGTGATGCCATTCATTATTCAGTAGTTTAAAAAGCTGTTTATCCAGTTCCAGCAATGAGTTCATATTGAGGGTTGTAAGCTCAAAATTAATTAATCTAACTTTGTAGCTGTTCTAAATTATTAAGGATGCCTTTGATCAATAGAATTCCCGGGCTATTAAGGTGGGTAATTTTATCCATGTTGTCGCTCCTTGTTGGGATGTTTTGTTACCGTTTATTTTTTTTCTATACGTATAGCTTACCCGGGCGCCCCTTTACAGGCTCCACTTTTGTATTGGGGCTGCGTTATGATGCCAGGGTTGTAGCGGTCATTGGCCTGTCTATGCTGCTGCTTTGCATCCTGCCTTTTTTAAACCCCTTCAAAACCAAGGCTGCTCAAAAGTTTTGGGTACTGCTATTGAGTATGGTGTTTCTGATATTTCTTCTGGCCTATATCACCGATTTTTATTATTACGATTATCTGCAGCAGCGGTTAAATGCTGCCATCGTAAACTTTCTGCCAGACCTTGGGATTTCCTTTACCATGGTAAAAGAAACCTATCCCATCTTTACGATCGTTTTATGCATACTTGCTCTAATGGTTGCTTATGGCTGGGCACAACATAAAATCTTGAGCAAAATAATTGCTTCATCCGCACCTGTTACCAAAAGGCAGCGCTGGTATTTTGTGCTAACGGGTCTTTTGCTGGCAGCCCTCGTTTTTGGCAGGCTGGGGCAGTACCCACTCCGGTGGAGCGATGCTTTTTCGCTCGGCGATGATTTTAAGGGAAACACCGCTTTAAATCCTTTTCAGAGTTTTTTGAGTTCACTCAAGTTTAGAAGCTCTTCTTACGATTTGAAAAAGGTACAGCAGTATTATCCAGCCATGGCAAATTATTTCCAGGTAGATAAGCCCGATATCAATAATCTCAATTTTGAAAGGGTATACAATTACACAGATACCAGCAATGCGAAACCAAACATAGTAGTAGTTATTTGCGAAAGTTTTAGCGCCAGTAAAAGTTCTATGGTTGGCAATAAGCTAAACAGCACACCTTATTTTAATAGTCTTAGCCAAAACGGTATCTATTTTAGCAGATGTTTTACGCCGGCTTTTGGTACTGCCCGGGGCGTGTGGGCTACCCTCACGGGTACACCCGATGTGCAGAACCCCACCACCGCCAGCAGAAATCCGCTAGCCGTAAATCAGCATAGCATCATCAACGACTTTAAGCAACACAGTAAATATTATTTCCTGGGCGGTAGTACCACATGGGCCAATATCAGGGGCGTACTCAACAACAACATTGAAGGTTTGAAAATTTTTGAGGAAGATAGTTTTGATGCCGGCGTAAATGACGTATGGGGTATTAGCGACAAGGATCTTTTTTTAGCAGCCAACAAGCAACTGGCCGCGGCAACCAAGCCCTTTTTTGCTATCATACAAACCGCAGGAAATCATCGCCCCTATACCATACCTGCAGAAGATTTGCCGGAGTTTAAACTTGTAAGTTACCCTGAGGATACACTGCGCAAATATGGTTTCATCAGCAATGATCAACTCAATGCATTTCGTTATTCGGATTTTTGTTTTAAAAAGTATTTTGAAGCTGCAGCGAAAGAAAAATATTATAACAATACCATTTTTGTTTTTGTAGGCGATCACGGTATACGTGGCGAGGCAGGCGAGGGCTTTCCGCAAAGCTATACCCGGCAGGGGTTTATGGCAGAACATGTACCCTTGTTGTTTTATGCGCCTGCCCTTTTTAAACCCAAAAAAATAGATGATGTTTGTTCGCAACTCGATATACTTCCATCGGTAGCCTACCTTGCCCGGCAGTCGCATCGCAATACTACCATGGGCATAAACCTGTTTGACAGCAGCCGGCAACAAGCGCCGCATGCCTTTATTGCCGACCCGGATACGAAAGTCATCTCTTTACTTAGCAACGAATATTATTATGGAAGAAGCCTGGCTACTAAGGCTACAGATTTTGTATCCATCATCAACGACAAAGCAATTGCAACCGGGCCGGCAACCGATAGCATTAAAAATAACATGGCATATTTTACAGAGGCCTGGTACGAAACGGCTCGCTACCTTCTTTTAAACAACAAGAAAAAATAGTTAAGTTCGGGGTTGCTGCAAATGCAGCATAGTTTACTAAACGGCAAAAGAATTTTCGCATTATGTTCATTAAATGGAGGGTCTCCAAAACGATTCAGTGGATAATAAAGTTATTCTTGATCTACCTTTTTATATTCACAGCTTTTCGGGTGGCTACGGTTATATTTTTTAAACCCAAAGAAATTGGCCTGCTGGAATTGTTTCCTTCCTTTTGGCTGGGCTTAAAATATGATTTGCGGTGGATTGCTTTCATTCTTTTCCCGATCACTTTTTTTTCATTATTCCGCAGGCTCTCTCCTTTTTACAGCGAAAAAGCCAAACGCTTTTGGTCCTATTACCTCGGTATATTAACGCTGCTGGTATTGTTTTTTTATGGTGCCGATTTTGGGCAGTTTTCCTACATTAACGCAAGGCTTAATGCAGATGCACTCATTTTTGCAGAAGATCCCAAAGAATCTTTGCAAATGGTTTGGCAGAGCTACCCCATTGTGTGGATACTCATTGGGCTGGCGGGTGCGGTCATGATGATGGTTTGGATGTTCCGTCGCACACATGTGGGTGTAGAAGATAAGAACGTACACATTCATAAGTTTTCGTACAGGCGCAGATGGCACCTCATAGCCATGTTACTGTTATGCTGGTTTATGTACGGCTTCTTTACTGCCCGCCCACTCAATTTTTTCAGGGCTTTTAGTTTAAACGACGCTTTTAAAAGTAATCTTGCTCTTAACCCGTTGCAAAACTTTTTTACCACGCTTCGCTTTAGGGAACCCGACTATCATACAAAGGCAAAAGAAAACTACCCGTTAATAGAAGAGTTTTTAAATCTCAAAAATAGTGTAACTAAAAAAAACGGATACCTGAGAATAAAACAGCCAGGTAGCAAGGCGTTGGAAAGTCAGCCAAATATTGTACTGGTAATTTGCGAAAGCTTCAGCATGTATAAAAGTAGTATGAGTGGCAATCCATTAAACAGCACGCCTTATTTTGCCGAACTCTCTCAAAAGGGCATCTTTTTCGAGCGCTGTTTTTCGCCTACGTTTGGCACTGCAAGGGGCGTGTTTGCCACGCTCACCGGCATCCCCGATGTGCAACTCAGCAAGTTTGCCACCCGCAATCAGGCTACCGTAAACCAGCGCAGCATCATCAATGATTTTGAGGGGTATGAAAAAATGTATTTCATTGGTGGCCGCAGCCAGTTCAATAATTTCGCTGGTTTGGTCAATAATATAAAGGGGGTAAAAATTTATGAAGAAGGCACGTTTAAGGCACCCAAAGTAAATGTGTGGGGCATCAGCGATAAAAACCTTTTCCTGGAAGCCAACGCCATTATGGCCAGGCAAACAAAACCATTTTTTACTATCCTGCAAACAGCAGATAACCATCGGCCGTTTAACATACCCGAAGAGGATATCGACTTTTTGCAAAAAGACATTCCTGCAGATACTTTGAAAAAGTACGGCTTTGAATCTGTAAAGGAATACAACGCATTTGCTTACACCGATTATTGTTTTAAGAAGTTCATAGAAGCGGCAGCAAAAGAAACCTACTTTGAAAATACCGTCTTCGTTTTTGTAGGAGATCATGGAGTGGAAGGCAATGCTGCGGCCATGTATCCCAGTGCGTGGACGGATCAACGTCTGGCAGAAGAACATGTACCGCTCTTGTTTTATGCGCCTGGTTTGCTTACCCCTCAAAAGCGCAGCGAAGCCGTATCGCAGATAGATGTGCTGCCCACCATTGCAGGTATGCTCATGCAACCTTATACCAATAGCACTTTGGGAAGAAACCTGCTTGATTCTGCAAAGGGAGAAAATGCGGCGTTTATTATTTACCATGCTCCGGGTTGGATAGGCGTAGTGAACGACGATTATTTTTACAGAAAAAATATCCGAATCCACAAAGAAGAATTGGTTCCGGTAAAATATAATTTGCTTCCTTTAAGCCTGACACAACAAGACTCTGTAAAAAGGAAACTGTCAAAACTTACCACAGCCATGTACGAAACAGCTCGCTGGATGTTGGTGAATAACAGGAGCAGGTAGGGCAAAGAGTTTTGATTTATGATTTATGATGTCTGATTTTCGGGAAGAAGTTGGATGGGTACTGCAAGCAGCGTCTGGCAAGAGTATTCCAACAAAGTAAATCCTGCATCATACATCCAACACCAACATGAATGCTACATCGTACATCCAATATCATAAATCAGACATCATAAATCACACATCCGACATCCGACCTCACAGTCTGTTTATTTGATTTTTTTCGCAATCATAATCAAGCGGGGAGATTTTCGCACATCATACTTATCAAAATTATAACTGCCAAATACTTCCTGTATTTGCAGGCCCTGGTAGGCAAACATTTCTGTAAAATCGCCGAGGTTAAATTTGGCTACTTTTTCTGTGTAGATAAAAGGCTCCGCATGAGTCTCGTCTTCAATAATAATCTTCTTATAAAAATGATGCTCATCATACCACTTAGTGATGATAAAATTTACGGCATCAATTTGTTTTTCTGATTGGTGAATGGTATGGTCTTCAGAATAATGTACATTCAGGTAGTCCATTACAAAAACGCCGTTCAGTTTTAAAGATTGTGCAACGGTTCTGATGGCATTGTCGTGCTCCCTTTGCGTTCTGAAATATCCGAAGCTGGTAAAAAAATTGAAAGCGTAATCAAAATAATTTATCCAGAAAGGGAGGCGCATATCGTGCTGGTAAAAATGGAGACGGTCGCTTTCAAATTGCAAGGCTTCGGTGATGCTGTCTTCACTCAGGTCTATCCCAGTTGCATTAAAACCTTTGCCCGCCAACTGCATCGAATGTCTTCCTTTGCCACAGGCCACATCAAGCATAGTGCTTTCGGGCGCAGGTTGCAGGTAGGCAATCAATTTGTTGATAAAAGCTTCCGCTTCAGTTTTATCTCTGTCAAAATAGAGTTGGTGGTAGTAGGCAGAGTTGAACCAATCTTTAAACCAGGGCTGTTCCATGCGGTAAAGGTAATTGTACAAAAGCAAAGGGCAATGCGGGATCGGCAATGGGCTCAATACGATCAATGGTGAATGGACAATTGTCAATAGGTCAATAGTCAATATGCAATGGGCAATTGGCAAGACTGTCTGGCGCCTATAAAAACCATAGGAGTCACTATCGTGCAAGAACTTTTTGTTTAACACACTCCGTATTCCATTCGCATTTTACCCGATGTGTTGAATCGGTGGGCTTCAACTTTTTACTTTTGCCTACCGGAAGGCAAGGTTAACTTTTGGCCCCCCTACATTCTGTCGGGGCAGGCACTCACCAGCTCCGAACAACCTTAGGCAATCTCAAGTTTTCACCTTTTACTTTCCACCTTTGGCTTTCAACTGCTCACTACCAAAACCCCAAACTCTTTCTTATCTTTGCAGTCCCTAAACCCTTCATCAAGATGTCACTGATAAAAAGCATATCCGGCATAAGAGGCACCATTGGTGGTGTCACCAACGTTAACCTTACTCCCTTAGATATTGTGAAGTTTACTGCCGCTTATGGTAGTCTTGTGCTACAGCAGAAAGCAGGAAAAAAGGATACCGCCAAAAAGAAAATTGTGGTGGGCAGAGACGGGAGAATCAGCGGTGCCATGGTAAAAAGCCTGGTGATTGCAACGCTCAACGGGTTAGGGATAGATGTCATAGATCTTGATTTGAGCACTACACCCACCGTAGAAATGGCGGTAACCATGTTGAAAGCAGATGGAGGTATTATCCTAACTGCAAGTCATAATCCCAAAGAATGGAATGCCTTAAAATTATTGAACAATAAGGGGGAATTCATTAGTGGCGCAGAGGGCGAGCAAATTTTACAGATGGCCGCCAGCGAAGATTTCAGCTTTGCCACTGTAGAAAAACTAGGTAATACTTCTACGCATGATTTGATGCTGCAAGCACATATTGACGCAATTGTAAATTACCAATGGGTAGATGTTGCAGCAATTGCGGCGGCGAATTTTAGCGTTGTTGTAGATGCCGTAAACAGTACCGGAGCCACAGCCGTGCCGGCATTACTGCAAGCCCTGGGAGTAAGCAACATAGTGGTGCTAAATGAGGAAGTAAATGGAAAATTTGCCCATAATCCCGAGCCACTTCCGGAAAATCTAACCGGTCTTAGCCAGGAAGTAGTGAAGCAAAAAGCCAGCCTCGGCATAGCGGTAGACCCCGATGTGGACAGACTAGCTTTTGTGTGTGAAGATGGAACAATGTTTGGCGAAGAATATACTTTAGTGGCCGTGGCAGATTATATATTGGGCAAACAAAAAGGCAATACAGTAAGCAATCTTTCCAGCACAAGAGCATTGAGGGATGTAACCGAAAAGCACGGCGGAATTTATTATGCCAGCGCCGTAGGTGAAGTGAACGTGGTCAATAAAATGAAGGAAGTAAACGCTGTGATTGGTGGTGAAGGCAATGGTGGCATCATTGTACCCGATCTGCATTATGGCAGAGATGCGCTCATTGGCATTGCACTGTTCTTATCGCATTTGGCACAAACTAAAAAAAGCATCAAACAATTGAGGAACTCTTACCCTGATTATTTCATCAGCAAAAACAAAATTGTATTGGAAAATGGGGTAGATGTTAAGTCGGTTTTTGGGAAGATAAAAGAGAAGTACCACAACAATCCGGTAAACGAAATAGATGGTCTAAAGATTGAGTTCGATAATGATTGGGTTCATCTTAGAACCAGCAACACCGAACCCATTATTCGCATTTATGCAGAAAGTAATTTTGAAACTACAGCAGATAATATTGCGCTGAGGTTGATGAAAGATATAAAAGAAGTGATGTAAGAGACAGCCCCTCCGCCCCTAAAGGGGAACTGGGAAAATTAGAAATATCGCAAAATTAAAATGTCTTGAAATAGCCAACTGACTTGCTGAATTTCCCTGAGATTTGATATTTACACGGGCTGTGTACAACAGGTTTTAATAATTGATATGCTTATAGAAAATAATTTACAGCAACATGAAGGCCAGAAAGCCCCTTTAGGGGTTGGGGCTCGCATCTACTTTGACAATGCCGCTACAACCGCACTAGATGCCACAGTGCTGGAAACCATGATGCCTTATCTCACAGAAAAGTTTGGCAACCCTTCTTCCATTTATTCTTACGGGCGGGAGACCCGGATAGCTATAGAAATGGCCCGCAAAAGTGTGGCAAAAATTTTAAATGCGCATCCTGCAGAATTATTTTTTACCAGCGGTGGTACGGAGAGCAGCAACACAGCCATACAGGCTTCGGTGAGAGATCTCGGTTGCAGGCATATCATCACTTCGGTTATAGAGCACCATGCTGTATCGCATACCGTAACCCACCTGGATAATATAGATGCGGTGAAAGTGAGCTATGTAAAACTGTTGCCCAATGGGCACGTAGATTTAGAAGACCTGGAAAAACTACTCGCAGCCTCTGAAGAAAAAACATTGGTTACCCTTATGCATGCCAATAATGAGATAGGTAATATCTTAGACATTCATGCCGTAGGAGAATTGTGCAAATTATACAATGCAATTTTTCACAGCGATACGGTACAAACCGTAGGGCATTTTCCTTTTGACCTGAGAAATACCCCCATTCATTTTATTACCGGTGCTGCGCATAAATTTCACGGGCCAAAAGGTGTGGGCATTTTATACATCAACGAAAATGTGCGCATCAAACCATTCGTGCATGGTGGCGGCCAGGAGCGCAACATGCGTGCGGGTACCGAAAATATTTATGGCATCGTGGGTTTTGCAAAAGCGCTGGAAATAGCCACCCAAAACCACGAAACCGATGCCGCCTTTATTGGCACCTTGAAATACTACATGCACGAACAATTGAAAAAACATATACCCGGCGTAGCTTTCAATGGGGATGTATTGGGTAACAGTTTATATACCGTTTTAAGCGCTAGCTTTCCCAAAACAGAAAAGTCTGAGATGATCTTGTTTAACATGGACATCCACAATATTTGCGCCAGCGGCGGCAGCGCCTGCACTAGTGGAGCCGACCAGGGCAGCCACGTTATTCGTGCCATCAACAACAACCCCAACCAGGTAACCGTGCGGTTTAGTTTTAGCAAACACAATACAAAAGAAGAAGTGGATAGGGTAGTGGAGCGGTTGAAGGAGTTGGTATAGTTCACACCCGTTATATCATTTTTCACCTTTTAGAATAATTATTTAGGTGAACTTAAAACTCAGCCACAGCATGATAGGTGGCTAGAAACAAACCCGAAAACTTTATTGTATGGTAAAAAATCTCAATAGGTCTGCTATTGATTATTATTTTTGTTATCGTGAATGTGGCAGATAGGTAGAAGGTCTGCAAAAAGTAGTTTTTGAAATTCATTTATTTCAGATAGATGCAGTTAAAGCCAGCGCTGATACAACAAATACAGGCCATTATTGCCACGGCAAAAGATAGGGCTATTCGTTCGGTTGATACCGAAAGGGTGCTGATGTATTGGCAAATAGGAAAAGTAATCTTAGAAGAGGAACAGGAAGGTAAAGAGCGGGCTGGCTACGGAGATTTTCTAATAAAATCATTGGCAGAGGCGCTACAGCCACAGTTTGGAAGCGGCTTTTCCTACCGACAGTTAAACTCATTTCGCCAGTTTTACAGAAGCTTTCCAATTGTGAACGCACTGCGTTCACAATTCAGTTGGACGCACTATCGGACCCTCATACGCATTGACAACCAGGATAAAAGGGAGTTTTATATAGCCGAAGCGGCCAAAAGCAACTGGACGGCAAGGCAACTGGAAAGGCAGGTAAATAGTCAACTGTTTGAAAGGTTGCTGCTAAGTAATGACATCAAGAATATACTAGCAGTGGCTAGAGATGAAAAATTGCCGTCTGATGCCAAGGAGATCATCAAAGACCCGATGGTATTAGAGTTCCTTGGCTTAAAGAGAGAAGCTACGTATTATGAGAAAGATTTAGAAGCATCGATAATCACCCACCTAAAGGATTTTTTGCTCGAAATAGGCAACGGATTTTCTTTTGTGGCAAGGCAAAAACGAATACACATTGATGGCGATGAATTTTCTATTGACCTTGTTTTTTACAACAGGTTGCTGCAATGCTTTGTGGTTATCGAGATAAAAACTTCTAAGTTAACTCACCAGGACATTGGGCAATTGCAGATGTATGTAAACTACTATGACCGCTTCGAAAAGCAGGACTTTGAGAATCCCACTATCGGTATTTTGTTATGCGCCGATAAAAACGATGCAGTAGTAAAAATTACTTTGCCCGAGGACAACAAGAATATCATTGCCAGTAAATACCAGTTATATCTGCCAACAGAGCAGCAATTAATAGATGAAGTGAAAAAGGAAATTGAGAAGTTGGACAATGGCAAGGGAAACTAACCGTGCATTAGATTGGCGCCCAGAATTAAGATGACTTAGGACCAAGCCGACATTTAGTCTCATAAAACATAGAAAGTAACAAACTGTCGATAAGTAAACTTAATGGATTAAAATAAATGTTATCCACTTACCCTGTAACCCAATTCTTCTACCAACTCCTTTGGTAGGGTAGGCAGTTTTCTCCTGTCTATTAAAAAGCTGTTTAACTGCGATATCTCTTTGAAAATATAGTGCTTGTCCATTGCGCCTTGCAGATAACCGGCGCCGGTACTGCCGCCTGTTCCAATACGGGTGCCTATCATGCGGCGCACCATGTTGATGTGGCGGTAGCGCCAGTTACCGAGTTGGTTGTCTATTTCCAACAAGGTATCCAGTAATTGAAAAGGCAATTCCAGCATCGGGTAGCCATGATACAGCATGATAAACAAAGCCGAGCGGCAGGCTTTGGGGCTGAGGGCACGCTCAGTATTTTCATCCTCGGCAAAAAATATTTTCTTGAAATTGAGGAGGTTATTTTTTTCTGGTTCTGCCAGGCTATTGCAGTAAACGTTTTCATAGCCAGTCCAGAATGTTTCGTTGTCCCAATATTTTGCCTCTTCGGCAAAGGGCATTCTTTCTAACCATTTGTTGATGAGTTCCAGGATGGTCGAGCCATCTTCGGCACTTTTAATGATGTCTATTTCTTTTTTTTGCAATTGAGAAACATAATATTCTTTCCCGTGCCTGCTTTCAAATTTCAAACCCAGTTTGGCTTCCAGTATTTTAAACTGCCAGCTTTGAAAACCGGAGGCTGGGCGCAGCATGTCTCTAAAATCAAGAAAGTCTAACGGCGTCATTGTTTCTAAAATATCTATTTGCTGCACCAGTACTTTTAAAATAGTCACCACTCTTTGCATGCGGTGCACCACTACCTGCATCTCAGGCGAGTTGTCGTTCAACTGAGGCTTGCTCATGATTCCAATCACCGAGTTTACTTCAAACAAAATTTGTTTAAACCACAGTTCATACGCCTGGTGAATGATGATGAACAACATTTCATCATGCGCCGGATCTTTGCCTTCTTTAAAACTTTCGGGCGCTTGTGCATCTATTATTTTATCTAGCTGAAGGTATTCTCCGTAGTACACTGGCTTATGTTGCATAGTAGAAAGGGTTGAAGGGCGAGGGAAAGTCAAAAGTCAAAAATCAAAAATCAAAAATCAAAAG
>JBKJKD010000177.1:0-18097 GCA_046597635.1 Ferruginibacter sp.
TTTTACAGTGGGTGGTGTTTTGCCTTTATTAGTAGTGCTGTTCGTACCAGTGAAAAATATGGAGTACTTTCTTTATGGTTCAGCCATCCTGTTCCTTGCATTACTGGGTGCTATCGCTGCAAAAACCGGCGGCTCTGGTATAGGCAAAGCCATTATAAGAATTACTTTTTGGGGAACTGCTGCTATGGGACTCACCGCTTTGGTAGGTTATTTATTTGGGGTTAGTGCCGGATAGGGGGCAGGGAAGTAAAAAGTAAAAAGTCAAAGTCAAAGTCAAAAGTCAAAAGTGAGGCGGAAAAGTGAAAAGTGAACGGTTCAACTTGCCATATGTTCCCTAAATCAACATTAACTCGATGACTATTACCCCAACGACGAATGACTCTACTAATTGACTGTTGCTCCCTTATATTCTATCGGGGTAAGCATTGACCGTCGACCATTGACCGTCGACCATTCACCATTGACAATTCAACACTGACAATTTCACCATTGACCATTTACCATCTTCTATCTAAATGGAACCAAGACCAAGAATAAAACTGATCATTTCTCCGCTTGACAAAATCATTGAGTGGCTGTGTATCATTCTGTGGGCCCTGCTTGTGGGGATTAGCATTTATTACTACTTTAAAATGCCACAAACCATTCCCACACATTTTAATGATATGGGTGAGCCAGATGCTTTTGGAGTTAAAGCCACCCTATTTATTCTCCCCCTCATTGGTAGTGTGATTTACGGGGGAATGACATTGCTTAACAAATACCCCCATTTATTTAATTACTTAACTACTATAACTCTGGAAAATGCGAGAGAACAATACAGCATTGCTACCCGAATGCTGCGATTCATCAAGCTGGTAGTTCTGATAATTTTTAATGCTATTGTTTTGTACACATATTTTAGCAGCAGAGCGGCTGTTGGGGATTGGGGAAGATGGTTTTTACCAATGATTCTTTCGCTGATAATTCTTCCATTCATTTTCCTTGTTATGCAATCGTCCAGGAAAAAATAAAAAGGCATCTTGGCAGTTTTAATAAATATCTTCTGAAATATTTTTATTGAATTAGGGAAAATTTACCCTATCAGAAACAGGGGTTTTTCTTTCTTCATTTTTTCAAAAACGAGTGCCGTTTTTTTAAGATGTGATTTATTAAAGCAGAGCCGGGCTTTACCTGAGGGAGTAAGCCCGTTGATGCCTGCTAGACATTGTATCATCCACTTTCTATTTTGTTTGTTGCGGCTGTTCCATTTTGATGTTAGGATTTTTTTATGCGGAAAAATATACCAATTTGCCAGCCTGATAAAATAATAACTATGGGGAAAAAGAGTTAGGTCAGCTGCCCAGGTTTCAATTTGCTGCAGGGCCGGGGCAGTAGCGGAATCGATCACATAGTAAACAGTTTTTCCACTTTCTTCTACGGGGATTGCTGCTGCTACATGATACTTCCAGTTTTGTTTTAATGCCCCTACGTGTTTTTTAAGATATGCACCGCTAAACACCCAGGCTTTATAGTTGGGTACTTTCCATTCGTCGAGCAATACACACAATGCATCAGCCCTTCCTTCGCAACCATTGTGTGTATTTTTCCACCCGAATATTTTTTGTTGTGCGAAATAATTGAAAACCGTTTCTGCAAGTTGTTTGTTCACACTATGGGTGGGCACATCAATATCCGAAAGCTGGTAATCTCTCAGTGTGGGAACGATGAAAGTCATTGGAATAAAGATAAATTAATTTCCTTTTTCTGCACACAACCTTGTAATATCCAATTCGCTGGCGGCTACCTATGTAAAAATAAACCCCCGGCTAAACTAGCCAGGGGTTTAATTTCTATGTAAAACGTTGGGGAGGAGTCTTAGTAATTTCTCACCAACATTTCTGTTCTACGATTTTTTGCACGACCTGCGGAAGTGGTATTATCTGCAACGGGTTTTAATTCTCCGTATCCTGCAGACTTCAGGCGGGTTTCAGCAATGCCTTTAGAGACAAGGTACGTTTTTACAGCACCTGCACGGTTGTCTGACAGTACCTGGTTGCTTTCTTCAGACCCCTGAGCATCAGTATGGCCATCAATATCAATCATTAGGCTTTCATCTTCTTTTAGCAAGGAAACGACTGCATCTAAAGACTGAAAAGATTTACCAATTAATTTATAGCTGCCAGTGGCAAAAAATACATTTTTAGCTGCATAGTTTACCTTCTCAATAATTTCTTTAGCGATCACTGGGCAACCTTGATTGCTGGCAACACCTGGCCTTGTAGGACATTTATCCAACTCATCGTTCACACCATCTCCGTCAGTATCTGGTATGGGGCAACCATCATATTTTGCAAGGCCTGCTACAGTTGGGCATTTATCCAGTTCATCGTTCACGCCATCCCCGTCAGTGTCAGGGATAGGGCAACCCTGGTATTTTGCAATACCTGCAACGGTCGGGCATTTGTCGTCTGCATCAGCAATGCCATCTCCATCGGTATCAGGGCATCCTTGCAAAGACGCTAGTCCTGCTACATCAGGACATTTGTCATCAAGATCCAATACACCATCACCATCACGATCTACCACTACAGGAACAGGCGGTGGGGGAGGAATACCTGGGATGCGTTTTCCAAACAATTTAAATTTAGCACCAGCCTGAATTTGTTGATTGTAACGGGCAGGATTGTTGGTTGCATTCTCGTCTAACCTTTTCAAACCATGTACATATTTTCCGAAAAGGGTTACACGTCCACGAGGAAAAAGTTCGATACCACCCAAAACGCCTAATGAATTGTGTTCAAATATCGATTCATTGTCTACTTCAACTGCGAGCGTTTTGTCCGTTGCTTTCAAAAGGAAGTCTGCCTGGCCACCGAGGTTAAAAGCAAGATACCTGCCTGCATTAAATTTCAAAAATACAGGTACAGATAAGTAGGTTAACTCCTGGTTGTAAGTGGTAGTGTTACCAGCTTCATACTTAGTACCCACACGAGAATACTGCGCCTGTGCTTCCAGTGAAACCACATTTCCCATTGGAATATTTAAGTACACACCGGGTGCATAGCCCCATTTAAATTTTGTGTCGGTGCCGGGAACGTCATCCGCTAACCTAAATTTTGAATAATTCGCAGCGCCGAGTACACCGCCGGAGACTGTGTAGCGGTCGGCTGTTTGTGCAAAGCTGCTGGACAAGGCTAACATAGCCATTGCCGAAAATAATAGTGTTTTTTTCATACGGGTTATTTTTAAGTGTTTTTACCACCATCGCAATGGTTGTGCCGAACCCGGTAAAGTGATACCATTCCGAACTAAACAGGTACTAATACTAACTAAATGCACAAAAAACTATAGAATTGACGGAGAATTGCACCTGTAATCATTGTTTCTATAAAATACTCTGCAACTTTATGTGTAACCGAGTATCTAATTCCCCATGTGTTAAGATTTTGCGTTACGACATACATCCAATAAAATTACTTCCGCATTCTAACCCCGACTTAAGAAGTGAGCTTAGGACTTCTTGACTACTGGTAGTTACGATTACGGGTACACGCTTTCGTTTCGGTTCTGGGAAATCCCGCCTCTGCTATACGGCTTTATTCTTTTTTTAATATATGTTTTTATCAACGCCTGACTTTTGATAGCAACGGTAAAGTTCTGTGTGAGAAATAGTGCAGAGGCGAATACAAAAAAAAATCTCCCATAAGGAGATTTTTCAAAAGATCAGATTTGCCTGGTCTTTTTCAAAGGATAATAGACTACAGCTTTTTCATGGACTGGATTTGAGATTCAAAGATCGTCGTTGTTAAAAACAGTACTGTAGCTTAAGAAAGGAACTTTCAGTAGTTATTTTTCTATAAAGAAATTTCGACATCTGGTGTTTTAGCCCAAAGATGCTGCCCTTGGTGTCTGCCGTTAAGTTTTCGTCATTTTTGCATAAAGGCTTGATAGGGGCCTAAAGGATGTAGCCAGAGCTAGCTTGAATTCAACAGGAAAAATCCTCTGGATTTTCTAATAAATGCACTTAGTAAAAAGATTTTATAACCTACATCTGCATAAGCCTGCCCATGGTAAACAAAAAAATCCCCCGGCTTTACCCGCAGGGATATGTAAGATGGATGGCTATGTAACCGGCCTTTATTTAGAACTCATATCTGCCCGAAAGAAAAGCATTTCGCTCCAGCGGGATTCTATGGCAATTGCATAATCTGCCAAGTAACGTGTCCATGCTCCGGCTCCATAGGCAGCATCATAACGCTCTGCTATTGGTTTGCGAAAACCTTCAGTCATTTCTTTTAGTCCTCCTTTTAGTCGTGTAACAGTAACCATTTCCGGAGGGCCAGATGCAATAGAACGATAGACTGCGACGCTTTCATTAGAGGCCATCCATACTTTTTTTAGCTTCCTTACGAGATCTGTAGCCTGAACGATCATCCCTGATTTAGGATACATATGACTGATGATTATTTTGTCAGTGTAGTCTGTCACCGCAATATTGCTAAGTTCTGGTACATACTCTGAGTACCCGCTTGTTCCCCGGTCAAGAGTTAATGGCATCACATTGGTCGCCCAGTCAGCAGTATGAGCTTCGCCAAGGTCTCCTCTCTTATCCAATTGGTCCCAACTCAGCGGCCCCTCTACTACATGAAAGCCACCTGCATCAGGCCCCGATTCTATGGATAATACCCGCCATTTCCAATCTCCGGTGTGGTATTTTAAGGCATGTGCTGCAAAAGCTTTCTCAAACTCCAGCGTTTTGTCGGCTTTGGGAAATACCCTGAAAGTACTAACCACATTTCCCTGGCTTAATCCAATGACAGGAATAAGCAAACAGAAAAGAAAAATCTTTTTCATTTTTTTTTATTTAAAGGTTAAAAAAGAAGAGGTGGGTTTGTTGGGATGGGAGCGGAGAAGGCAGAAAAGTAGAAATTAAAATTTAGTATTCAAAGTCCTTTTGTAAATAGCAATTTATTTTAAGCCATCGATAGAAAATCGGTGGGGTCTGTTTAACAAGTGCTCTGTTGCGTAAAATTATTCAATTATCAGCCCTGAGTTGATGCCCAAATACTGCTAATGAGCCAATAGATAAGTACAACCATACCCACTATTGCAAGAAAGAGGAGTAATAGCACCGGAATAATTACTTTCCATGCGGAACCCTTGTGGCGACCCTCTTTATAATGCTGTTCCATCAGCTTTATATTTCTTAGATTGGATTTAAAAGCCACATCAAACAAGTCCCCAATGATTGGGATGGAACCAAAAAGAGTATCTATCAAGATATTTAAAATCATTCTTGCCAGTACAAATCCACTTGCGCCATTGTGGGCCATCACCCAAATCATGTAGCCAGAAATACCAAACCCCGCCAGATCGCCAGCACCCGGTATTAGCCCAATCAGGGCGTCGAGGCCAAAGCGTATATCTGTGCCCGGTATTCTAAATTTTGCATCCATAAGATTTGCCACACTCTTAAGTTTTTGCAGGGCCGGAGGCAATGAAGAAATAGTTTTCATATCAATGTTTGTACGATTCCCTTTAAATAATCGTACCAGATTTAAACACGGTAACAGCAACCGAGCATGCCGCCGATTCTGATATCCTCTATCAGCAATAAATACCTGCCATTGCATAAGATAAAAAGCAGGTGCAAGAGAACTTGCAGGTAAACAAGAAACTGCTGTTTAAGGTGCAGGAGAGAACTTGTTTGCTCCGGTGTCGTTGCAAAAAGTGGGTGGTGTAACAGGTGATCTTAAAAGATGTTTATAAATGCAAAGCAATAAAGCTGCAAAATCAGCTTGTGGCTTACTTTTTGAAGAATGCAGCCAAACAAATTTTGCTATTCTCCCCTTAAACGATCTATCATGAAAAAGAGTTTCATCTCTCTGCTCCTTCAGAAAATGTATCAACTGTTTTTTAAAGGAAAGCGGATGCAAGAAGATTTTGAGGAAGTGATTAAGACATTCCCAGAGCAGGCCCGGTTGCAAATACCGGAGCGTATAAAAATTCAGGTGCATGAGCTTTTGATTGAAAAAGTGGGGCAGCAGCCAGGCTATCATCCCTCCTTACACCTGATGCTGAACCATACAGATGCAACGGTAAACTTACAAACAGCCCAATGGTTGGCTGCTCAGCATCAACAGAATTTGTATAAGGTAAACTTAGCTGGTGTAGTAAGCAACTACATCGGTGAAACGGAAAAAAATCTGGACAAGGTTTTTTACAAAGCAAGTAATAATAATCTGGTATTACTATTTGATGGGGCCGATGCTCTTTTCAGCAAAAGAACGGATGTAAAAGATGCACATGATAAATATGCAAACCAGGAGATTGCTTACTTGCAAAAAAGTATTCGGTCTTTTAAAGGGACCGTTTTGTTTAACTGCGTCACGCAGGATTGCCGGCAGTGGCAGCCTTCCCATTTCATTAAAATTGCAGAATGAAATATCCTTCAGAGTGCAATCATGGGAATAATTCGTTCAAGTAATCTTCATTGTACCCGCTGGCATTAAAATCTTCTAACTCAATCCAGGTACTAATAAAACTTGTGGTGGGTTTTTCTGGTTTATCGCCGCTGTAGTAAGAAGCCAACAATTCTGGTTCCCAATCTCCCCACGCAAAATCTATGGAAGCTCTTACTTTTTCTAGTAACATGTATTGTGCCGCTGAGAGGTTATAACTTCCGTGAATTAAATTCTTTGTAATACTTTTTTTATAAGACATTCTTCATAGGTTTTTTCGAAAGAATTGAACACTTTGGCAGTTGAATATGCACTAGTCGTTTTGATCTGTAAAGATAGGATGTGATGAACTAATAAAAATACCTAAAACAAAAGTTTAGCTGGCTTTTCAGGTTGATGGACCCTGCTTTCAATTAAAAAATAAGTTTCTGTTTGTTTTTCTGGGTGGCTTATTTTAAGTAAATAAGCCCTTGAGTTATGCTGATTGTATTCTTGCAAGTTCGAGGCTTATAAATGCAATCCCGGTAAAACTTTCTTTGATTCACCTTTACGATTTCGGTAGGATGTACGCATAAATAGCTACTTTGCAATCGTCAAACTAATGAACTTATGATTACTACATCACTGGTTGTATACCTTGCTATGATTGTTGTGGCTGCCGTCGCACTATTGTTGCTCATCGTCAAAACTTCTGGCAAGCACAGGCGGCTTAAACCTCTATCAGGCCTTGGTTTTGTGATGATAGTTGCTGGCATCGCATTGGCTGGCGATCCTCTGCTTGGCTATGGTCTCATGGCAATCGGGATAATCATCACAGTGGTAAGTATATTAAAAATAAATAAGTTGCGTTCTAAATACCACTAACTTTTTCAAACAAGGTATCGGTGCCAATCAGTTGTAGCAATGTCTGATGGTTTAGGAACTATTCTTAAAAGTTGCTTTCTCCAACAAGCAAATCCGTTCTTTTGGTCAGCAGGGTTTCTTGCTTTAATAATTTAAGTTTGTGCTAAGGGAATTATGTAATTGAAGCCTATTTTGGGCAATCTAGTTTGACTGCATATTTGCTCCAGCCATCATAAGTGTCTATTCTGATAGCGGTATTGCCTTGCACAGAAAGCCAGCTAAGCTTCATAAATACTGGATCCTTTTTAGGAATTTTTACTTCGTAATAGTAATATCCTGCCAGCTCTTTATGATCGCAACTTTTTATGAGGCGGGCTTTGAAACTCCTTTCACCAAAAAGGCTGTCAATTGTGTATCGTGGTTTGAGGTCTTTGCTGGGAGAACTTATGATGCTGTAAGAAGAGTAGCCCATTCGTGGACCCTTTAGCATGATGTTCCATTTGACGGGAACGCCCGCTTGTTGGTAACTGCGGCCTTTGATGCTGATATTGGTTGTGCCGGTTCTAAAGAAATTGATGCTGGTATCATCGCTCATTTCTATCCTGTCTGCCTTCCACTGAACCGGAAATTTTTTGGGCTTACCCACCGCCCAGTCACCCACATTTTCGTAGCCGTTGCTGTCGTACATCAGTTTTACCAAAAGGTCGTAAAGGTCTGTTTTGGGGGATTGTGCCGAAGTAGCAAGACCGATGCAACTCAGGGCCAGGTAAAATAATAGCTTTTTCATGCAATTAAATTACCTATTATTTTAATTTATTAATAGTAAAATTTTTAAATTTTTTTGCTATTCTTTCCTGCCGCCTTCGCCATAAAGTTCCATCAAAGACTGCACACTGTCCTTGAGAATGCCAGAAGCCTCATCAAAAAAGCTGTCCTTGTTTTTTTTAGATGCCTTACTATCGGTTGATTTTTTTATCGTGGCCCGCACTTGTTCCAACTCATCGAAAAATGCCGGTACCTGCTTTTCATAAAAGTCATTCTCTGCCTCTATGCATGTGAGCAGCTCTTCATACTCATCTGCAATGCTATAAATTTCTTTTACATTATCGGTGCTGTGGCGGCGGGGAATTCTATCGAAGAGGGCTGTAAGTGATTGCTTGATGGGATTCATTTGTAGAAACTAGTTAAGCCTTAAAGATACAAATTGCTTTCATTGCTATCTTTTCCCATTTTGGGTAATAATCCCCAGCCATGAATGAGTAGCTTTATTTTGGACAGATTATTGAATCATATCATTACATTCACCCTTAACATCAAAACCTCACAACATGAAAAAAAACAAACTGGTACTGGTTGCCTTTGCAGGGCTTTTCATTTCCTTTAGCGCCTGCACGGAGCAAAAGAAAAGCAGTCAGGAAGAAATTGAGATCAATACGATGGACTCCTCTTCTAAGTCTATAAAAGAAAATTCCGATAAACTGGAGGAGCAAACAAAAAAGGTTGAAGCCTCTCTGGAAAAACTGGACAACGAATTTAAAACTCCTTAAAAAATTTATATGAAAAGAAAGATGACAATTTATAGTAGCCTTTTTTTGTTGGCATTTGCTTGTATTTTATCAGCATCTACCTTTCAGGAAAAAGGAAATAAAAACGGTAAAGGGCAAAAGGAAAATAAGGTCAAATCAGCCAATGGAAAGTCTCAAAATAATATGGGAAATTCACAAAATGGTAAGGAACAAAGAAATGATCAATCTGAAAAAAATGTTGGGCATGGAAAGTATAAAATTGCTCACGGAAAACCGGATAAAGAGGATAAGGCAGATAGAAAAGACAAATCTTTCAAGGAAGATAGAATAAACGAAAAACATAATGCAGATAAGTACGCAGTTCTTGGTTATAACTGGAGCCGGGATAATTTCAAAGATCGAAAGAATTTCAGAAAGCAGGATAAGGTAACCATCTGTCATAAGTTTAGCAACAGGTCAGAGTCACCGGTTAGTATTAGGGTATCGGCTAATGCAGCTAAGGCGCACTTGAATCATGGTGATGTTATGGGCGATTGCCCTCTTGTAAACGATAACCGCTATAGCGATCGGTACTGGCGCAACAGAAGCGACTATTACAACAATGTGCAATATAACCAGGAGCAGGTTTTGTACAGTAGTTCTATTTTAGATTATGCCCTGCAACGCCTTGCTGGCTCCCGCTCGCAGCTGGCCATCATGCAAAGTAACAATATGCCGCAGGCAGATATTCAAAGAAAACAGCAGGTAGTAAATGGGCTGGAAGAAAATGTATCGGTGCTGGAACAATTGATCGGTTTGGCAGCAAATGTTGTAGTAAATAAATTAATGTAACTGCTGCTGGGAAAGCCAGCGTTGGGAATGGTTTAGATGAATTCCTGATGAGGTTTTCTAAAAGCGATAAAGCCATAAAATAGCCACTGTTTAAAAGCAGTGGCTATTTTAAGTTGAAGGAAGTACGTAGTTTATTGTTGAATACATAGCAATGCTTCTCTGAAAGTATCAGCAGCTGTAATCTTACCCAGCTCCTTTGGATGCACTGTGCCAGCGACTGTGGTAATCTCTACCTGCGGTTGAGAATTTCTGCAGAGTCTAACTGTTGTTGAATAGTTTGCAATAACTCTTCCATTTCAAACGGCTTTGCCAGAAATGCGTTGGCGCCGGCATCCATGGCGGATTGCTCTATGTCTTTACTAGCCGATATCATTAAAATTGGCAGATGGCTGCTGTAGGTTTGCTGTTTTAGGTGTTTGCAAATATCTCTACCATCCACTCCACTCATCCATATGTCTAATAGCAAAAGGTCTGGTAGTTCACCAGTCATATTCAAAAGTGTGCTACCGTTTGTAGTGCTGCTTACTTCGTAACCTTCAAACTCCAAAAGAAGGGTTAGGAAGTCCACTATTCCCCGGTCATCGTCGGCTATCATCAGCTTTTTTATGTTACTCATGCGTTCTTTTCATTGCTAATTAAATTTAAAATTTATGATACTGACAATTTACTCTTTACCATTTTTCCACAATGGCAATGCAAAGCAGAAGGTAGAACCCTGGCCTTCATTGCTGTTTACCCAAATGCGTCCGCCTTCCCTTTTTATTATTTCAGAAGAAATGTACAGGCCAAGGCCAAGACCAGGAAATGTGTGCTGCATGTCGCCACTTACTCTGTAAAATTGTTCGAAAACTTTCTCTAATTTATCTGGCGGAATTCCTATGCCGTAATCCTGCACACACAGTGTTACTTCGTCGTTCTCCAGAGCAGTGTAAATAATAATTTTTTCTGATGTGGGAGAGTATTTAATTGCATTTGTAATAAGGTTTGTAATCACCTGGCTAATACGTTCCCTGTCGCCGCACACCAATCCTGTTTCGGTGAAGTGTTCTACAAGGGTATGTTTTTCGGAGGTGCGTTGCAGTTCTTCTATCAGTTCGTTCACCATGGGATTAAAATCAAATACGGTGTTGTTAAACTGTATTTTGCCCGAGTTAATTTTGGTTACATCCAGCAGGTCGCCAATGAGATTGGTCAATCTTTTTACCTGGCCATCCATCCTGTTCATCATCATGGCTTCCTTAACATCTCCTTTTTTAAGCAACATTTTTTCGAGTACTTGCGCATAGCCCTTGATGCTCGTTACCGGAGTCTTTAGTTCGTGGCTGGCAATAGCAATGAAGTCGTCTTTTTGCTGCTGCAATAGCTTCTGCTCGGTAATATCTATGCAGGCTCCAATATATCCCTTGAAAACGCCTTCCTGATTGTATTGCGGTTGCCCGTTTGCAATGCACCAGTGCACTTTCCCGTCTGAATGATTGATTCTAAACTCTGACTCATAATGTGACCGGGAGCTGATATCTTCCAAAAATTTATCAATAGTTTTTTGTCTGTCTTCTTTTACGAGGGTTGAAAACCACCCTCTACCCATATGTGCGTTCAAGGGTTGGCCAGTCCAATCAATCCATGTTTGGTTTACATAAGTGATCTGTCCATCTTTATCACACATCCACAGGGCTGTAGGAGTAGCATTGGTGATATTACGCAACAGGCTTTCACTTTCTGACAGGGCTTGCTTCGCTTTCACTTCTGGCCTTAAGTCTCGCATAACTGCTCCTACGGCAATGGGTTCGCCGGTAATAGGGTCGTCTATACGAAAGCAGTTGTTATACACCGGAAAGATTTCTCCGGTTTGCAAATGCTTTACCATCATGGTACCAGACCAATTGCCCTTATTCATTACAGCGGGAATTACCTCGTTTTCTACCAGTTTAAAATCTTCAGCTGCATGTAAATCTCTTACTGGTACTTTGGTCACCTGCTCTTCATTTTCAAAGCCAAGTAATTTTCTCCCAGCCTCATTTATATATGAGTTAACGCCATCCAGATTGAGTATCGAAACAAGGTCAACACTGTTTTCTACAAGGCTTACGAGTTTTCTTTGTTCCTCCCTGTCCTTTTTTTGCTGGGTGATGTCCAGCAGTATGCCTGGTATGCGCATGGCCTCACCGTCCTGGTTGTACAATACTTTACCCTCCACTCGTATCCAACGTACCGAACCATCTTTCCAAATTACCCTGGCCTCGTATTCAAGGTTCCCTGTTTCCAACGCCTTTTCATGGGCCTCCTGGCGAATGGCTAAATCATCTTTGTGAAACGAATTAATGTATTCCTGCCTGCTTACAGGTTCATCAAAACCAAAAATGTTGGCAAACTTGGCAGAGGTATTCATCCTGTTCTTTTGAAGGTCCAGATCAAATGTACCTAACCCAACCGCCTCTACGGCAAGACTCGCCCGCACCTCTGCCTGTTCTATTTTGTTTTTTGCGTTCACCAGCTCGGTTACTTCCGTTGCCACGGCAATCACCCCCGTGATCGTGCCATCATCTTCACGGTAAGGTTCGTACACGAAATTGAGGTGCACATTTTCTACAACGCCATTGCGTAACAACGGCGCCGTTAAGCCCGCACCCTTAAAAGATTCCCCCGTTAGTCTAACTTTATCGAGCAGTTCTTCAAATCCAAAGCCCCTGGCTGAAGGCAAGACTTGGAAAATGGGTTTGCCTATGAATTCTTCCCTGCTTTTTCCATACAGCTCGCAAAGGGATGGGTTAATAAGATCCACCACATTATCCGGACCTTTAAATATCCCAATTCCGACGGGCGCCTGCATAAAAGTATTGTATAACTGTTGTTCCTGGCGCTCCAGTGCCTGCAGAGCAGTATTTCCCCTTTCCCTCGCTTTAAATAATTCTGTAACGTTGGCAGGGGAGTGTATAAAATAAAGCACTTCACCCTCTGCATTTAATACCGGCGTGTTACTGGTCGTCCAGTAGCGTTCTTCAAATTGATTGGTTCCGGGTATAGGAATGTCGTAACGATAGTCACTCATCACATGTGGCTTTTTCTTTTGGATAGCTTCTTCAAAAGAAAAAATTGTTCGCTCTACGTTTTTTGAAACCTGGTCAGATGGATTAGCAGGGAATACCCCAAATACTGGCTTTCCTACAAGGTCTTCCCGTTTGGTATGGGTTGAAGCAAGGTAAGCATCGTTCACATCGAGCACGGTGTAATCCGGGGCATCCGTACCAATTATTAGCATTGGGCTAAGGTTCTTGTAAAAAATGCTCTGATATCCTGCGCCCGGAAAGACTTGATCCATGTGTTATAGAAAAATTTAGAATCTCAGTTGATAGTAACGCTCGTGAAAGCATAAACGTTTTTTGATACCCTTCTTTTGCCAGAGAGGTACTTGTTTCCAACAATGTCAAAATTAAATTGTTTTTATATACTGGATGTCAGAACGTTTGCACCCCACCGAAATTATTTTATGCCAAAATTAGATGGTTGTCTGGTAAAATTCTTAAACCTAAGGTGGGAGATAGCTCAACTTCATCAACAATAATCGGCAAATTAAATTCGTTAAGAAATCAGTTGTTACAGTGTTCTGTATCAAGCTTCGAAATTCTAAGCGGCTGTTTCCACTCAAAGTTTGCGAAGCGGTTGTTCGTTTAGCTTAAAAAGGGTAGCTTTGCCGCACAATATCAGATAAACCAATTTTTAAATAGTTTGTAGGACAAGACTCATAGGCCAGCATTAATCAGCAGAAAATCTATCAACGAAAGAAGCCTAATTAACAGCAGATCGACGTCGTGCATACGTGTAAATAGTCATTTACGTATGAAAAAATTATTTCCAATCATCATTTTTTCCCTCTTTTTTACCAAAGTTTCTGCCCAAACTCACATCAAATTTATTGATGGTATAGATTTGAAGGTAGACGCTGTTGAGTATGGTATAGCTGAACCTTTGGCCCGCCTTACACCGAAAGTAGCGATGCTAACAGTGGCGCCTGTGAATAAATCGATTAAATTAGCCACGGAGGCCTGTAAGTCTATCCAGTTCAAATACGCACAGCTGATGGATATGGATATTGAAGACATTACCAATTTTACAATGTTTCATTTTGTAGAAGATTGGTTAAAAACAAGGTACCGTTATGGAGGCACAACCAAAGCCGGCATCGATTGCAGTGCTTTTACGGGTTTATTATTGGCAACCGTAAGAGGGATCAAACTTCCACGCACGGCCAGGCAACAATATGCAGCAAGCAAAAAAATAAGCAGGGAAGACATACAAGAAGGCGATCTCGTATTTTTTAATACGAGGGGAGGGGTGAGCCATGTGGGAGTATACCTTGCAAACGATTACTTTGTTCACGCAAGTTCCACGGAAGGCGTTACGATCAGTAACCTAAATGATGCTTATTATAGCAGAAGATACATAGGAAGTGGTAGGGTAAATGAAGACGAACAACTGTAATAAAAAATAATCTAAATAAAAAGGGTAGCTTTTGCTACCCTTTTTATTTATCCAACGTTTTTTGTGATTACGTAAAAGTTTCTATCTATTTTAAAGTTTTGCTGCGCTTGCGGGGTATTGTGTTTTAACTTCTTCCATGCTGTACCTGGTTTAATCCACCTGCTGGTATTGTCAGCAGCTGTGAAGGAAATTTTCAGAGGTAGGTCAAAATCCTGCACACAGGCTGTCCACCTATAATAAAAATACTTTCCACTCCATTTGTATTCCAACACGGGTAAGTTTTTCTGCCGCAGGTATTGGTCAAATATAGAGGAGAGTCTCAACCCCGTGCTGGTGGCAAGATAATTTTCTATTTGGGTAGTAGTTACGGTTTGATGGTAAAAAGTACTGTTCAATCCACGCAATACTTTCCTGAATTTTTCATCATCTTTTGTAAGTTGGCGAATCATGTGAATCATATTCCCGGCCTTGTCATACATGTCGCCGCTACCTTCTTTGTTCACGCCATAAATACCAATGATGGGTGCATCGTTGCCAATGTTTTTACGATTGCCCATGTTGTAATCATTGCCCGCTTCGGTGCCATAATAGAAATCTGTAAAAAGAGTTTCACTATAATTGGTGAAACCTTCGTGCACCCACATGTCTGCAATATCTTTTGTGGTAATGTTGTTGGCAAACCATTCATGTCCGCTTTCATGCACTATTATGAAATCAAACTTCGTCCCCCAGCCACTGCCAGAGCGGTCTCTGCCCATATAGCCATTTTGATAACCGTTGCCATAGGCAACTGCGCTCTGGTGTTCCATGCCAAGATGTGGTGCTTCTACCAGCTTGTATCCATCTTCGTAAAAAGGATAAGGCCCAAACCAATGTTCAAATGCCTTCATCATTCGGGGAGCATCTTTAAACTGTTTTTTTGCTTTTTCCAGGTTTGTCTCCAGCACCCAATAGTCCATATCGAGCGAGCCTTTTTCACCATTATATTTTTCGCCGAAATGGCTGTATTTGCCAATGTATGGTACAATATTATAATTGTTTATTGGGTTGGTAACCTGCCAGCTATATTGAGTGAAACCGGGGCCAGCTTTTTGTTTATCAATCAACCTTCCATTGCCCACAGCCATCAAACTATCAGGTACCGTTATACGAAGTGTAGCCCCACTGTCTGGCTCATCGCCCTGGTAATCTTTGCAAGGGTACCACACGCTTGCCCCCAGGCCCTGGCAGGCTACGCTCACCCAGGGGTTGTTATCCTTGTCACGCTTCCATATCCAGCCGCCATCCCACGGTGCTCTCAGTGCTTCCTTTGGCTTACCATGAAAATAGACTGTGATGCTTGCTGCTCCGGGTTTAATTTTATACATGGCCTTCGGATCTCTGAGCTCTGCCCAATATACATTCCCCTCTCTCATGATTTTCAACGGCCGGCCTTCACTCAGGATGCTGTCTATCAGCATAGGCTCCTGCATGTCTATTTGCATCTGTTTGGCGCCTTCGTCGTAGAACCGAATAACGTTGACACCCTTGATTGTTTTGGTTTCAAAATCGGGCTGCACGGAAATGTCATAATGCAACACGTTCCAGCCAACACGGCCTGGGCCAAGGCTTCCACGCAAGCTGTCTTGCCGGGAGAACTGCGTTTTTGCTTTCATCAATTGGGCCATGCCATTGCTGGAAACCAATAGACACAGCATCGTGAAAAAGGAAATGGCCAGGAAGCCTTTGAGAGATGGAATCATTTTTATAGCTCTTTTATTTAGATAAAATTAAAGGTTAATGGTGGATGCCTGTTGCGCTAATTGTTAAATGGTATGTGCAGTGGTTTACATAAATTTACCCATCAAAGTCTTTTATGGGTTTACGAATATTTAAAAGTTGGTTGGGTAGATGCAGTATTTATTTGGCCCTGCTGGTGATGGTATCCTGTTCTTCGAAAAAGGAGACAGATAAAAAAATTTTCAGGTACAACGAAACCAGTGGTATTGCTTCTTTGGATCCGGCGTTTGCAAAAAACCAATCTATCATGTGGGCAGTGCATCAGTTGTACAACACTTTGGTAGAGGTTGATGAGCACCTGCAAATCAAACCTTCGCTGGCTACCCATTGGGACTTTAGTGAGGATAAAAGAACCATCATTTTTCATTTACGCACCGATGTCAACTTTCACAACGACCCGGCTTTTGCAAACGGAAAGGGTAGGCGCCTCACCGCAAAAGATGTGGAGTATAGTTTTGATCGAATCATTAGCAAGAAAACTGCCAGCCCCGGTGCATGGATTTTTAACAACAGGGTAGATAGCATCGCACCGTTTCTTGCCATAGACGACAGTACCTTCCAGCTAAATTTACAACAGCCGTTTTTGCCTATCCTCGGCATTTTGAGTATGCAGTATTGTTCGGTGCTGCCCCGGGAAGCTGTAGAAGCATATGGAAATGATTTTCGCCGTCATCCCGTTGGTAGCGGGCCTTTTGCATTTGTAGCCTGGGAAGAAGGACAGGCGCTGGTGCTTTCCAAAAACGCACTGTATTTTGAAAAAGATAGCAGCGGACAATCCTACCCATATTTAGACGGAATAAAAGTGAACTTTTATGATAGTAAGGCTACTGAATTTTTGGAGTTCCGCCAACAGCGACTTGATTTTATTAACGACATTGATCCTTCATTCAAAGATGAAATCTTAACCAAAACAGGTAATCTTAAAAAGCAATGGCATGGTTTGTTGCAACTGAACAAGCATCCTTACCTGAACATTGAATATTTTGGTATTTTGGCGGATACCAATAATGCACTGCTAAAAAATTCTCCTTTAAAATTAAAAAAAGTAAGACAGGCTATTAACTACAGCATCAACCGCAAGAAAATGATGTTGTACCTGCGCAATTCTATTGGCACCGCAGCGGAGAGTGGTTTTGTGCCGCAGGGTTTGCCTTCGTTTGATGCGGCTTTAGTAAAGGGATATGAATACAACCCGGCAAAAGCAAAACAGCTACTGGCCGAGGCTGGTTTTAAAGATGGAAAGGAAATGCCTGCCATCAAATTGCTTACCATACCCATCTACTCCACCCTTGCCAGTTATGTGGCCAACGAATTGAAGCAGGCGGGCATTAATGTGCAGGTGGAGGCAGTGCAAAAAAGTTTGCTGCTGGAGCAGACCAGCAAATCGCAGGCACTTTTTTTTAGAGGAAGCTGGATAGCAGATTATCCGGATGCTGAAAACTACCTCGGTGTTTTCTACAGTAAGAATCCGGCCCCGCCCAACTATACCCGCTACAGCAATCCAAAATTTGACGCTTTGTACGAACAGGCGTTGCGGGAAGAAACGGATGTTATCCGTTATGGTTTATACCAGCAAATGGATAAGCTGATTGTTGAAGATGCACCCGTAGTTCCGCTTTGGTACGATATGGCCCTGCACCTCGTGCATACCAATATCTCTGGATTTTACCCCAATGGCTTGAACATGCTGGAGCTGAGAAGGGCGAAGAAAGGGGAAAAATAAATCGGGGGAAGTCAAAAGTAAAAAGTCAAAAGTCGCAATATTATGTTGGGGTCAAAGGTGAAAGGTGAAAGGTTAAGACGTGAATGATGAATGGAGAGAGAGGAAAGGTGAATTCGTTAATGGACAGTCTAGAAAGGCAATACGTAAATATAAAATCGATATTACCCGTGTTCATTTTAAAATAGAAATCTTACCTCCTGCATCAGGCATCCCAAATCTGGAATCAGAAATCAGAAATCATAGATCATAAATCAGACATCAACACCTACATGCCATCAAAAATTAGTTCTTCTTCAACTTATCCTTGAAAACTTTTTCAAACTTATCCATCTTTGGTTTGATCACATATTGGCAATAGGGCTGATTGCCATTTGCGTTGTAATAGTTCTGGTGGTAATTCTCTGCCTTGTAAAATTTAGTCATGGGTTCAAAAGTGGTCACAATAGGCTTTGCAAAAGCACCGCTTTCATTCA
>JBKJKD010000312.1:0-29471 GCA_046597635.1 Ferruginibacter sp.
CACACATCATAAATCACAAATCATAAATCACAAATCCTAAATCACAAATCCTAAATCACAAATCACACATCATAAATCTTTACCCCGACTTCCCTCCGCCCACTTGCTTCCTTGCAATCTTTGTAGGTGCACCTACTGTTTTTAAAGCGCCGGTCATAATTACTTTCCATATCAACATAAAGAAACCGCCTTCTTCTATGCGTTTAAATTCAACCTGCGCTGTGCGCACGGCGTCTCCTTTTTTTGGGTTGTCTTTTTTCAAAATAAATGCATTGGCAAAAAAACTGGTAACGCCCTTCCTATCTAATTCCGCTTGTCCCTTATCTTTTTCCAGCAGCACTAATTTGAGATCCTGGTACAAAATTCGGACATCGCCGGAAGCTTGCCGTTCATCTCCCTTTATGCTTGCCTCGAGTCTTTGCAATTCTCCCCGTTCTATTTTTACCATACCCACCGGCATAGCAAAAGGGTTCAGCAGGCTTCCCTGGAAAGCCTCCGGCGCAAGGATGCGGGCGGTGAAGCTGCCCGATTGATAATTTTTTCGGCTGAAAACAAAATCTGCATTAATCGGTATCTTACCCATCATCATTCCTCTACCCTTTATGGTAACCGGGCTTTGGTTTCCTCCTTTAAAGTTGGATACATTGGCAATGTCCATGCTTATATTGTTGATTCGCAGGGTCCCACTTTGCTGCGAAAGAGGATTAAATTCTTCGTAAGCAAGATCAAGATTATCGGCCTTTACCCGTTCTACCTTTATTTTCATGGGCATCTTCATAAGTAATTGCACAGGAAAATTTCCCATCTTGGATGCAGGCGGTAAGGAACGATTTAAGTAGATGGAAAACTTACCTGAAGGGATGTTTATTTCGTTGGCTAGCAGTTCTTCCTCGTTCATTAAATTCCACCAGTCAACTCCGCTCAGCGTTACAGAGGGTAGAGACACTTCATAGTATTCTTTGGCAGTTTTCTGTTTGCGGACAAATGCTTCTTTGCTCAGTTGTGGTGAGAAGGAAAGGTTGGTAAGGATGAGCTTTTGTTCCGGCGCTTCTATATTTACTTTGGCGATGCTGAGGTCATATTGGCCTTTGCCGGCTACTGCTTTGTAATCGTTAAAACTCAGCCTCGCTTTTTTGGCAAAAAGAAAACGAGTCTTATCAGTTCTGCTTGCAGAGTCTATTAAAATATCATCCATCGCAATCGCTACGTCTTTCAACTCAGTTGTTTTGCCCTTGCTATGAACAATGATTTTGCCACCTACCACCTGCAAACTTTTTACCGAAAGCTCTTCCATTTCTTTCAGGAATCGCTGTGTAAAATCTTCCTTTACTTCTTTCTTATCTGATGTATTCCGATAAATTTCGAAAATAGGATTGGTCAGTTTCACCAATTTGTAGTCCATAGTTTTTGAGCTGATGGCTTCGTCAATGTTGATGCCTTCTACCTGTAAATTTTCAAAAGTGAAGGCAACCGTTTCTGCAGGCGCAAGACCTAACCTGCGTAGCGAATCCGCCCTTTCTTTGTTTGGTTTTAGAGCAACATTTTGAAAACTAAGTTCGGAAGCCAACACATCCATTTTCATGTCGCCTACAGAAAGTTCATAAATGTTGTTGGATGTTTTAGCCACCAGCTGTTTTAAGCGCTCAATGAACAGTGGGCGAAGATCCAATAAGCTGGTGGAGTCTGGCTTGTTGGTTAGGGTGGCAATTTTTTCCCCATCACGATCGATGCCTGCCTTTAACGAATAACGGATATACACATAAGCCCCAATGATGAGCAGCGCTGGAACGAGGATCAGCAGAAATATTTTTTTGTTCATGTGCAGTCCACTATTCAAATAACAAGCCAGTAAAGATGGAATGGTATGCGGTGGTAAAGCACTAAAATACTATAAAAATTAAATACTTGATGCTACGCATAAAATAATGGCCTTTACCAATGCAAACTTCAATACCGGTCATTGGAGCCCCCAAACATAAATAATCCAATCAACTTTTATTGCGGTACCACTTTTACAATAACCCTGGCAGGCGCAGTATTCCCGATGTTAAGGTCTGGCCCGCTGTTGCCTTTTGAAAAGTGTACAATTGCACCAATGCCGGTACCCGGCCCAAAGATTTTCATAGAGCCGCCGCTCGCAGTTAGTGGCAGTTCGCCTGTGGTAAAGGTTGCGGCATTTGCACCGCAGATTGTTATGAATTTGCCAGCGGTTACAAATTGCCCACCTCCGCCAAGTGGTTCCATAGATATGGTTAACTGGCCATTGGTGCAACCAAAAAATGTTGCTGTAGATACACCAACACTAACAGAAACCGTTATAATTGAGTTTGCATAGACAGTCACCGGCACGGTAATGTCAAAATTTGAGGAGGCGTTGGTCAATAAAACAGCAGGGATGTCGGTTTGATAATATTGTGTTTTAAGAGTGGCCGGGTTAATGGGGTTGACCCATATAGGTGGTGCCCCTGCGGCATTTGATTGCAGCAGTTGGCCCGCATTGCCCGCATTGCCATTGATTGCCAGAGCTCCCGAGGTAGTATTCATGGTAAACCCCCAGCCAATGCCCCCTGTCCCATAAAATCCTACCTGGTCATTATTTTGTAAACCCATAAAAGCCCGCTCTGCCCCTGCATCGTTCAACCAAACCCCCGGATCGTTGGGGTTCGTTCCCCACAGTCTCATTCTTCCATTCACATCCAGGGGTAGGGCAGGGTTAGTAATACCAATACCTACATTGCCACCGCCCGTTATGCGCATGGCCTCTACAAACGAATTGCTATTGCCATAGCCAAAAGCAATATCGTCCGAAGAAGTTTTAGAAAACATTTGAAACAATCCGCTTTGAATGCCAAACCCATAATGTGTGGTCGTTCCATCCGTCCACAAAGAAATTTTATCGCCAAGGTCACCGTTCAAGGAAAGGGGAAATTGTGGTGTGAGATTGTTGATGCCAAGGTTATTTTTAAAATATCCATTGCCACTAAGGAAGTTGGTATAAAAGGCAGGGCTGCCAAACTGGTTGCGGTATTCAAGTTGACCGCTGGTGCCGCCGCTGTTGTTGTAATACAATCCATCTGCAGCTGCAGAGTGTTGCATCAGGTACTGGCTAACCGGCACATACAAATTGGAGTTTCGCCATTCTATTTTCCCAGAGAGCGAATCATAACTCATGTAAGCCGATGTTCCCCCAATTCGCTGGTTGCCCTTCACATGCAAGGTAGCAAGGGGTGTGCTGGTACCAATGCCTACATTTTGCGCTATTGATATCGCCTGCATCAGCAGGAAAATAATTAGGCTGAATATTTTTTTCATAAAAATTTATTTAGAAGCTGAATTAATTTTTCATGTTGTACCAACGCAAAAACAAAAAATATTTGCCGGTGCAAAGCCATATTTCCGGGCTGCAGATTTACCCGTTTATCGAATACCGGAATTTTATTTTACATCATAACTACATCTTGGTGGAAGTGTCTTGCATCCCGTATTAAATGTATAGGTTTAACAGTCAAAAACCAATCCCCTGAAACAATTATTTTTAGGATTGCTTTTCTGCAGGCTGGTTGCCGTGGCTACGTATATTTTACTTTTGTGCAGGTGCTATTCCATCACTGGATGACCTAACCTATTTTAAATGTAGATGGTGAAATGCTGAAAAATCTTTTGTCTCATTTCGAGCCTCACTCAACAGCAATCATTTTTTTCCATTTACCTCAGGCCTGTGTGACTGAACTTTACTACGGTATTTTTCCGCAAGCCCGTGAGCACTTACCTTTGCAACCATGAAAAAAAATGAAGCAACGAGTAACCCTAAATCTTCCGTAACCCTGTCGCAGGCATTTAAAGAATTTATATGGCCCAGGCGAAAAGTTGTGTTCATCGGCCTGTTGCTCATCGTTGTGAGCAGGATGGCAAGCCTTGTGCTGCCGGGCGCAAGTAAATACCTCATAGACGAAGTGATTGTGAAAAAGGATTTGCACATGCTCAAAATCCTGATTGCGGCAGTTGCAGGTTCTATTTTGGTACAGGCCGTTACCTCTTACCTGCTCACTAAATTATTAAGTGTAGAAGCGCAGCATCTGATATCGCAACTGCGCCTCAAAGTGCAGAAAAAAATACTCTCCCTGCCCATCAGTTATTTTGACAACAACAAATCGGGTGCTTTAGTAAGCCGTATCATGAACGATGTAGAGGGCGTGCGAAACCTTGTAGGTACGGGTCTTGTACAATTGATTGGCGGCCTGCTTACTGCTGTTGTTTCCCTTGTGTTGCTAATAAGAATAAGCCCGATGATGACGTTGTATGTATTGCTGCCGGTGGCACTCTTTGCAGTGGTGGCTGCCAAAGCCTTTACTTACATACGACCCATTTTCAAAAAGCGGGGTGTGTTGAATGCAGAGGTAACCGGCAGGCTTACGGAAACCATCAATGGCGTAAGAGTTATCAAAGGGTTTAATGCAGAAGAGCAGGAAAATAAAACATTTGAAAAAGGAGTGGAGCAATTGTTTTTGAATGTAAAGCAAAGCCTGACCTCTACAGCCATCATCACCAGTTCTGCCACGCTTTTGCTGGGCCTTGCATCCGCAGGCATCATGGGCATTGGAGGTTATATGATCATCAATGGCGAACTCACCTTTGGCGAATTTCTATCCTTTACATTATACCTCGGTTTTATGATTGCACCCATTGTGCAAATGAGCAATATTGGCAGCCAGCTTACTGAGGCTTTTGCCGGACTCGACAGAACGCAGGAGATCATGAATATGGATCCGGAAAATGATGCGCAAATCCGCACCATTAAACTTCCGGTTTTAAAAGGAGATATTCATTTTGACAATGTTTCTTTTTCTTACGAAGAAGGTAAGGAAGTAGTCAAGGGCATCAGCTTTGATGCGCCTGCCGGCTCTGTTACCGCATTAGTGGGCAGCTCGGGCTCGGGTAAAACGACCATCGCCAGCCTTGCTGCCACATTCATTACTCCCGATAGCGGCACCATCACCATCGATGGCATTGATCTTAGTAAAGTAATTTTAAGTGAGTACCGTCAACACCTTGGCGTGGTACTGCAAGACGATTTTTTATTTGAGGGAACCATCAGGGAAAATATTTTATTTGCACGCCCAGATGCTTCGGCAGCAAGCCTTGCCAAAGCGGTGAAAGACGCTTACGTTGACGAGTTTACCGATCGTTTTGAAAAAGGCCTGGATACTGTGATAGGAGAGCGGGGTATCAAACTATCCGGCGGGCAGCGGCAACGCATTACCATTGCAAGGGCCATATTGGCCGACCCGAAAATCATCTTGCTGGATGAAGCAACTTCCAGCTTAGATACCGAAAGCGAATCACTGATACAACAAAGCCTGAACGAGCTCATGCATGGCAGAACCACATTTGTAATTGCCCACCGGCTAAGTACCATCCGAAAGGCACATCAGATATTGGTGATAGAAGCCGGCAAAATTGCCGAACGTGGCAACCACCAGGAACTGATTGATAAAAAAGGACGGTACTACGAATTGTTTACTTACCAGGCGAGGATATAATATGGGTAGTGTCATGGCGAGGAAATATGCCATGTAACAAATGATTGCTGCAAATTTCGGGTAGCACAATATTTATTTTTTTACTCCTGCGAAACCATGCAGGGGTTTTATCTATTGTGCCAACCCTGGCTTAGGAACGCTTGACAACAAGCATGTATAATTCATCTGTTGTAATGATCTTTTCCCACTTCTTCTTTTTCAATCCTTTGATTAATTCCTTATCTCCTGTCCATAGTTTGCCTCTAATATGCTCTGTTAATGCTACAAATTCAGTGTCATCAATATCTATATCACTTGTTAATCCTTCTGAAGTCTTAAATAAATTTAATGGAATTAGTTGTGCACTAATAAACTTAATCCTGGAAATGATTAGGGAAGAAATCTTATGAAGTTCTATTTCGGAATAAGTAGATAATTTTTTTAGTTTACTCCAATGTTCCGCTAGTTCGTTTTCAAGCTGGTCGGTTGAATATATGTTCAATTTAGACTTGGGCTGTAAAATGATTTTGGAAATTCTGCTGTTACTATTTAGAATTGCACTGAACACAATGTTAGTGTCAACAACAACTCTCATAATCCTAATTTCTGTTTTGTTTTAGCCCAACGCCCCTTTTTAATCTTTTTTACCAACACATCAACATCCTTTTGAGTTGCCATTGATTTTTTTGCTATTTCTTTAAAAGCAAACAAATTGGCAATATCCTGTAAGTCTTCTAATTTAGTGGAAGAAGGCAAACGAAAAATTACTTCTTTTGATGTTCTTTCAATTATCATTTTTATACTTTTTGTAAATATACAAAAATGTAATGCATTTTTAAATTGGCTATATTTTAATGTTATAGTGGTAAGGTTAATATAAGATCGTGCAAAATAACTATTGATAACCCGGCGCCAATTTTATAAAGACCGATAGCGACGCCATTAAAATTTTTGTAATTGCACACAGGCTGAGCACCATCCGCAAGGCGCACCAGATACTCGTAATAGAAGCCGGCAAAATTGCCAAACCGGTCAACCACCACGAACTGCTTGTTAAAAAAGTACCTTACTATGAATTGTTTACTTACTAGGCGATCATATAAAACGGTACTGTATTAAAGTTGCCCAAATCATCCCGGTACAATTCGCTAAGTTTACTGCCGCAAGCGGTTTCGCTTCCATCATCTGCAAAACTCATTATCAAATGGCCGGCGAAAAAAATCTCTCAAAATTATTAGCAGCTATGCAGCCAACGCTTAACGAGGGCGAATATGTTTTTTGTACCACAAAAAACGTTGGCCAAATTAGTGTAGAAAATGTGCTTTTATTTTTTAAGGAAGAGGAGGGAATCACCCTGATTTTAAAAAGGGAAGTTGCCGAAGAGCTTCAACTTGACTATACTTTTATTGCATCCTGGATCAGCTTGACCGTTCATTCTGCTTTGGAGGCAGTAGGACTAACCGCAGCATTTTCCAAAGCACTTGCGGATGAAAATATTAGTTGTAATGTAGTGGCAGGTTATTTTCACGATCATATATTTGTTGATACAAAAGATGCTGCAAAAGCAATGATTGTGCTGAACAGTTTTTCAAAATTATAATTTGGTGCTGCTACCAAACCCACAGATGTTTATCGATAATACTTAGCTGCCTGGTTAATTGAATTTACCGGTCATCGATTATCGATTATCAGGAGCTACACTGAAAACCCTCTCCAAATGAGTCTCATCTTCCTGTTTTTACTATGGATCGCTAGTGTATATTTGGGAAACCTTATACGGGAGCATTTTCAAAAATCCCGGAAGGCCAATAATGAAAGACACAGCGTACGATTACATTATAATAGGAAGTGGTTTTGGAGGTTCGGTGAGTGCCCTAAGGTTATCCAAAAAAGGGTACAAGGTTTTGGTAGTGGAAAAAGGAAAATGGTATAACGCTGAAGACTTCCCTAAGACTAACTGGAACTTTAGCAAATGGCTTTGGATGCCCGCCCTGCGCTTTTTCGGCATCATGAAATTAACCATCTTTCGGCATGTGGCGGTTCTTTCGGGAACCGGTGTTGGTGGTGGCTCCTTGGTGTATGCCAATACCTTGCCCATTCCTACAGCTGCATTTTTTAAAACGGGTAGCTGGAGCAACCTATTGGATTGGGAAACTGAATTAGCACCTCATTATGAAGAGGCCTTAAAAATGTTGGGTGCTGTCAAAAATCCTATGTTATTTGATGGAGATATCGGACTAAAAAAAGTAGCTCAAAAACTGGGGATGGAAGATAAATTTGACGCCACCAATGTGGCAGTTTATTTTGGCGAAGAAAATATTACCAAAGCGGATCCTTTTTTTGAAGGCATGGGTCCCGAAAGAACCGGTTGCAATTTTTGTGGCGCCTGCATGACGGGCTGCAGAAATAATTCTAAAAACACACTGGACAAAAATTATTTGTACCTGGCGCAAAAATACGGCGCTGAAATTGTAGCCGAGCATGAAGTGTACGATGTGCAACCAATCAACTCAGCAGATGGCTCTGACGGCTATGAAGTATCGCTCAGAACAAGTACAACCTTCTTTACCAGCAAAAAGAAAATTAAAAGCAAAGGAGTCATTTTTTCCGGTGGTGTGTTAGGTACCATCAAGCTACTACTCAAATTAAAGACTGGCTCTTTGCCCAATATATCTGATAGACTGGGGCAAGACATTAGAACCAACAATGAAACCCTGGTGAGTGTATCTACGCTTGATAAAGAAAAAAACTTTTCTAAAGGAGTGGCCATCGGTAGCATTTTGGATACAGATGAAAACAGTCATCTCGAAATATGTAGATATGGCGAAGGGAGCAACGCCTGGAAGCTCATGCACATGCCTTATGTTACGGGCAATAATATTTTTGCTCGTTTGGCAATGGTCGTTGTGTCTTTGATAAAATCGCCGCTTAAATATTTCAACATTTATTTTGTAAACGGTTGGGCAAAAAAAACAGTAGTGCTGCTTTTTATGCAAACGCTGGATAGCACACTAAGATTCAAAAGAAATATTTTTGGATGGATGACTTCAACGGTGAGCACCGGAAAAAAGCCGACTCCGTTTATTCCCGAATCGGTAAAATTAATTGACGAATACAGTAAGGCTGTAAATGGTGTGAGTACCTCTTTTGCATTAGAAACAATTGCAGGAATTCCCTCTACAGCGCATATTTTGGGCGGGGCGGTAATGGGAGCAACTGCTTCAGAAGGGGTGATTGACAAAGACAATAAAGTTTTCGGGTATCAGCATATGTATATTATTGATGGCTCTATGATTTCAGCAAATCCGGGCGTGAATCCATCTTTATCTATCACCGCCATTGCTGAGCGGGCTATGGAACAAATATTGCAAAAAGATCAACGAGAACAAGCTCAAAAAAGCCCCGACTATGCCCTTGTGGATACTGCAACTATTTTAACAGTAAACCAATGAGTTATTTTCAAAAAGGGTTAAGGATTTCGGTAGCAATTGTGCTGTTAGCAGTTTTAGTCATTGTTCTTTTGTTTGGCAACAGAGATATTCCCTTAGATCAATTAAAAGCTAAGTATACCAATGCAGCTTCATCATTCATTTCGGTAAATGGAATGGATGTCCATTATCGTGACGAGGGCAACCGAGCCGACTCCATACCCATCGTACTCATTCATGGTACGGCATCCAGCTTACATACTTTTGATGCCTGGGCCGATAGTTTGAAGAAAACAAACCGTGTCGTTAGAATGGATCTTCCGGCATACGGCTTAACAGGTCCGTTTCCCGATCGCAATTATTCCATCGCACATTATACGGCTTTCATAAAAGATTTTTTGAAAGCTTTAAACATCAAACAATGTGTAATGGCCGGCAATTCCCTCGGCGGAGAAATAGCCTGGAACTTTGCCCTGGAGCAACCAGACATGGTGACCAAATTAATATTGATAGACGCTGCAGGCTACCCGCTGCACTCAAAGAGTGTACCCATCGCATTTAAAATGGCTCGTATGCCGGTGGTTAAAAATCTACTCACTTACTTAACGCCCCGGTCCATTGTGAAGGCCAGTGTAGAAAATGTATTTTTCGATAAACAAAAAGTAACGGATGCATTAGTCGACCGCTATTTTGAACTCACACTCAGGGCTGGTAATCGTCAGGCATTGGTAGATAGGTTGAATGCCACTGCAGATACCGGTGCCTATCATCAAATCAAAAAAATTCAGCAACCTGCGCTCATACTTTGGGGCGCAAATGATTTACTGATACCAGTAGAAAATGCGCATCTGTTTCATGGGGCCTTGCCAAATGATACCTTGGTAATTTTAGATAAGGCCGGTCATACACCCATGGAAGAAAGTCCGGTGGAAAGCTTAAAGCCGGTGATGGTTTTTTTAAAATCTTCTAAAAAATAAAAAAATCCAACCTGGTGATTACGTCGTCAAATATTTAGATTGGTTTTAGAAAGTGCGTTCATTTTTTAGCAATTAGTTGTTAACTTCAATTACAGCCTTCAAAATGAGGGTAGTTGCTTAGTCGCTTAGCAATAAATTGCCGCACTTTTGTTGGCTGTGTCGTTATTGTTATCAGGTCATCTTCAAAAAAAATATTGCGAAATGGACGTAAAGGCAGCATACAATATTTGGGCAGATCAATATGATACCAACAACAATAAGACAAGAGACCTGGAAGCCAGGTCCTTAATAGAAACCGTAGGCGAGCTGGACATTTCCAATTGTCTGGAAATTGGCTGTGGCACTGGTAAGAATACTGCATGGCTTGTATCAAAAGTTGTAAGTATGGTGGCTGTGGACTTCTCGGACCGAATGCTAGCAACTGCCAAATCAAAAATTAAATCCGATAATGTAAATTTTATTCAAGCCGATATAAACAGCGAATGGGAGTTTTTAAATGAAGAAAAATTTGACTTGACAACGTTTAGCCTGGTGTTGGAACATATAGAGGATTTGAATAAAACTTTTCAAAAATTAAAGCAGGTAGTTAAAGACAGTGGCTATGTTTACATTGGTGAACTACACCCTTTTAAACAATACAGCGGAACCAAGGCAAGGTTTGAAACTGCAGACGGATTACAAATGGTGACTTGTTTCAATCATCACATTTCTGATTTTGCAATTGCTGCCAGTAAAAACGATTTCAGCATGCTATACGTTAATGAATATTTTGATGACGATGACAGGAACAACATCCCGAGGATTTTGACTTTACTGTTTCGAAAAGGGGGCAGCAACTAAAATTAAACAGATATTATGGACACCGTTTTTATAGAGGACAAAGTATTTGAGCATACCGACGTTACGCAAAGCCCCCTCGAAAAAGGCGAATATGAAAATTGTACTTTCAAGGATTGCGATTTCTCCAATGCAAATTTTACGGAGATCAAATTTGTAGACTGTGCATTTTTAGCCTGCAATTTGAGTTTAGTGAATGTAACAAAAACAGCTTTCAGAGCTATCAAATTCAAAGATTGTAAAATGCTTGGGGTTCACTTTGAAAACTGTAATCCATTCGGACTTGCCTTCAGCATCGATCATTGTAATCTCACGCATTCATCATTTTTTAAGACAAAACTTAAAAATACGGTCTTTCAAAAATCACAGTTGCACGAAGTAGATTTTGTACAGTGCGATTTGACCAGTTGCGTTTTTGACAATTGCGATTTAACAGGAGCCATATTTGAAAATACTATCCTTGAAAAAGCCGACTTTAGAACTGCTTTTAATTATTCAATAGACCCGGAGATCAATCAAATGAAAAAGGCCAGGTTTTCATTGCCAGCTGTTGTCGGCCTTTTAAACCAGTATGATATTGATATTGACGGAAGATAATCGAGGAGTCATTGGAAATACAAAAGTAGGGTTGGAGGTTGACGGTACTGTGTTTGGAGGCTGTTGCTGTGCTCGTTTTAGTAATGTAATAAACAAGTATAGAAATCTTTCATAGCATCATGCTAGCTGAAAAATTTTGGAAATAAGAAACTACATACCACATCCTGCTTTGCAGCAATACGTATTAAGTATATCTACCGTAGATGTAATGCTTCCACCCGGTATGAAAGATGCTGTGACACCTTATCCCGCTACGCCATTTCAATCTTTATTTTTTTATGGAGATCATCCCGTAAGTATGAACCGCACCGGGCTTGGAAATTTTGCGGAGCAGCCCAACATTGTACTCACTGGCCCACAATTTTCAAGGGTGAATGTAAAAGTATGTAGCCAACTTCGAGCCATCAGGGTAGATTTTGTGCCCGGCGGCATGCATAGAATGCTGGGCATCTCTATGACGGAGTTGTTTGATGCGGGCTTTGATGCACTTGATTTTTTTGGTGCAAGTATGAAACAGGTTGCAGACCGGTTACAGGGAATAGAAAGCCTGAAGGAGGGGAAAGACATTGTTGAAAAATTTTTGTTAACCCACGTTGCGAAGCTGAAGGAAATATTACCGATAGATTATGCAATTAGTGTATTGCTGAACAGCAGCGGCACACTCCCGATGGAGCAAATGGCTTCGCTCGCCTGCCTGAGCCTGAAACAATTTGAAAGAAAGTGCCAGGAACGGCTGGGGATGAATCCGAAAATGTATGCCCGCATTTTGCGATTTTCCAAGGCCTACAGAATGCACGAAGCCTCGCCACACCTGCCCTGGATAAAGATAGCTTACGAGGCAGGATACTTTGATCAAATGCACATGATTAGGGATTTTAAAGTGTTTGCTGGTGTAAATCCCTCCGTGATAGAGCAGCAACTGCTTAGTACTCCGCTCAGAATGCAGCGGGATCTCCTATTTTAAATTGTCGATTTTGTACTATGCCCACGGCAACACAGCGAGCTACATTTGTTGAAAAAAATTATGACAGCTTATCACAGTTTCTGCAAATGTAGAAGGAGCCTTTACATTGCCATCATTGGCTTAGTATTTTGCCAGCTTAGCAATGCACAGGACGTTAACAAGTCAGCCAATGCCCATGCTACCTTGGAACAACTCAACGGCTTCACCCAAACATTTTACTACAGCGCTGGCTACGAACAGAGGGCCAGAGCCATTGCTGTATTCATGGAGCAGGCGGGCAAGTTCTTTCAGCAAGAAGTTGGCTTTACTCCTGCCACAAAGCTTTACATACTTGGTCCGGCAAACTGGAAAGATTTTGCTGCCCAACCTTTGAAGGACGTGTATGGCTTTCCGCATAATCTCGACAAGGAAAAATTGGTAATTGCGGCAGCAGACAATGATTTTTGGCGCAGCTTTCTACCGCCGGTGAATCAGTTGCCACCAGCCATAGCAGCACAGGTGAAAACGGCTTATGGCAAGCCTGATGGAACTTTTAGCATGATGCCGTTTTTCGATTTACTGGCCTTGCACGAAATGGGGCATTCCTATACCGCACAGGCAGGATTGAAAATGCAGCGGAACTGGATGGGCGAGTTGTTTGTGAACATCATGCTGCATACTTACATTGCAGAAAAGCAGCCAACACTATTGCCTGCGCTCGAAACATTTCCCAACATGGTGGTGGGAGCGGGCACGGCCAATTATAAATACACCAGTCTGCAAGACTTCGAAGCGCTCTATGCAAGCTTGGGTATGGGGCCAAAAAATTATGGTTGGTACCAATCCCGGCTGCACTCGGCAGCAAAGGATATTTACAATGCAGGAGGCAAAACAGTGCTCAATAAATTGTGGGCGGCGCTAAAAAAACATCAGGAAAAAATGACCGATGAGGAACTGGTGAGGATGTTGAATACTGAAGTCCATCCAGCTGTGGCGAATGTCTATCTGCAATGGGATAACAAGCCGTAGGTCAGGTTTAGGTGGAGAACGCATCTGCTGCGAAATCCTGTTAGATCAGCCAAGGATACTGGGGGCGTATTTTTTTTCGTAGTGAAAGCAACCTTTTGTAAGCGACTCTGTTTATGCATCTAAACACAACATGAGCTCAGCTTTTAAACAAAAATTTACCGTAGTAACCAGCCTGTTCCTACTGGTGATGTCTGCGGTCGGACAAAAAACCGGTAGTATCAGCGGGACAATTTTTCAAAAAAATAACCAGCAAATCCTTGCCGGGGCAAATATAAATCTTGCAGGTACCAACCTGACCACTGCAGCCGACTCTAACGGTAGATTCAGACTTTTGAATATCCCTGTTAAAACCTATAACCTTTTGGTGAGCTCTGTAGGTTTTAAAACATTCACGCTTTACAACGTTGTGGTGAACACCGGTAACGAAAATGTTTTCAACATCGAACTAGAGCTGGAAGCTGCAGACCTGGGAGAAGTTATTATTAAATCTAACAAGCGGAGCGTACGTGCTGCTACATTGGAAACGCCACTCAGCGTTCAAAGATTAACGGCAGAAGAGATCAGAAGCAACCCCGGCGGAAATTTTGACATCAGCAAAGTAATTCAAACCTTGCCTGGCGTGGGTGGCGGGCAGGGTGGAGGTACATTTCGCAACGATATTATCATACGGGGTGGTGCGTCCAACGAAAATGTATTTTACCTGGATGGCATTGAGATACCGGTGATCAATCACTTTCAAACACAGGGTGGAAGCGGCGGGCCGCAAGGAATATTAAACACTTTTTTTATTGAAGACGTGAAGCTAAGTTCCTCTGCCTTTGATGCCCGGTACGACAATGCATTGAGCAGTGTATTTCAGTTTAAACAGAAGGTGGGCAATGCCAATAAATTTCAGGGAAACGTTCGGGCAAGTCTTACCGAATCGGCTATTACTTTGGAAGGCCCTTTATCAAACAATAAAAAAACAACCTTTTTAGCATCCGCCAGAAAATCTACTTTTCAACTGCTTTTTAAGGCATTGGATCTTCCATTTTTACCCGACTTCTGGGACTACCAAACTAAAATCACCCATAAACTCAATCCTAAAACTACGCTCACTTTTATTGGTATCGGCGCCACAGACAATTTTAAGTTTCTTGCAGTAAAAGATGCCACACCAGAAAAATTGTATAACCTCAACTCAGCTGCTACCATACAACAGTTCAATTATACGCTGGGACTTTCTCTTAGACGAAGTAGTGCCAATGGCTTTTGGAATTTGGCATTAAGCCGCACGAGGTTTAACAACAATCTTCAAAAATATGAGGACAACGAAAATCCATCAGCAGCCAATCAAACATTAGATTATGTGAGCGATGAAACAGAAACCAAACTCAGATTGGATATCAACAAAAACAAAAATGGGTGGAAGCTGGCCTACGGAGCTTCTACCCAATTGGCAGACTACGAGAACCGTTCTTTTTTACTCATTCAAAAAGAGGTAAGAGATGCTGGCAACAATTTGGTACAACCAGAAATTGCCCAAAACTTTACCAGTCCCCTGAATCCTTTTGTGAGACTGGGTGCCTTTGTGCAGCTGGGTAAAAGAGCCCTTGCTGACAGGTTGGGCATTAGTGCAGGCGTACGTACAGACATGAATACTTTTACCACCGAGGGTATGAATGGATTACAGACTTTATCGCCCCGCATATCTTTTAGTTATGTATTGGCCAACAAGTGGACACTCAATGCATCTACCGGCATCTACTACAAATTGCCGGTGTACACCATTTTGGGTTATGCAGATAATAACAATGTGCTGGCAAATCAAGATGCCCGATACACCCGCTCAACCCACTACACCACAGGGTTTGAGTATTTACCCAACGATGGCTTACGTTTTACAATAGAAGGTTTTTACAAGCGTTACGGCAATGTGGCAGTCTCCGCCAGAGACGGGATTTCTCTCGCCAACCTTGGAGCCGATTTCGCCATACTTGGCAACGAGCCCGTGAATACAAACGGAAAAGGAAAAGCTTACGGCATGGAGTTTTTTGCACAAAAAAAATTGACCGATAAATTTTTTGGCATTCTTTCCTATACTTTTTACCGCAGTTTGTACAGTGGTGCAGATAACAAGTTTGTTGCAAGCAGTTGGGATAACAGACATCTGCTATCGGTAACCTGGGGCTACAAGTTTCCACGCAACTGGGAGCTGGGTTTAAAATTTCGTTACCAGGGAGGAGCACCCTTTACGCCATTTGATGAGACTGCCTCAAGATTAAATTACGCATCGCAAGGAAAGGGTACTTTGGATTTTGAAAGATTGAATTCGCAACGATTGGGTGGATTTAACAGCAGCGATGTGCGGATTGATAAAAAAATAAATCTTAAAAAAATTACCATCGATTTGTTCCTGGATGTTACCAACTGGTACATAGCCAGAAACCCGGTGATACCAGAATATACCTGGCAAAGAACGGCCGACAACAGAACTTTTAGAACAACAGATGGGCAGGCCATTAGAGCAGATGGAAGCAATGCTATACCAACCCGGGTAAAAAATGATGACCCAAGTGTGATTCCTTCCCTTGGGGTAATTGTTGAGTTCTAATTTTTACTTTTACAAAAGATAGGGGCGATAAATCGCTGCGCTAAATGAGGGATCATTTTGTAAGCAATGATTGCCTTACTTTATCTTGCGCTACTGGAAGAAAGGTAATACGGAAAAATGGATTCGGTATCCCCGGACATCAGGTGCTTAAAATGCTTCCGGTTACTATTGGATAAAAATGTAGGCTTCATACCAAAAGCACCATCAACATGAAACTTGAACTGTATCAAATTGATGCATTTACCGACAAAATCTTTGGCGGCAATCCTGCATGCGTAGTGCCCTTACAAAGTTGGCTGGCAGACGAACTGCTTTTAAAAATAGCCCAGGAAAATGCAGTTGCGGAAACGGCTTTTTTTGTTGATAACGGCGATACCATTCATCTCCGTTGGTTCACGCCAGAAATAGAAATGGATTTGTGCGGCCATGCCACGCTTGCAACAGCACATTGCTTAAAGACCATTCTTAACTATCCCAAAGATGAAATAATTTTTAACACGCTGAGTGGCAGGTTAACGGTAACTGTTGACAAAGACCTATACACCCTGAACTTTCCTGCACGGATGCCAGCAAAGGCTGTTTTACCAGAAATTATTCAGAGCGCCTTAAGTATTCAGCCAAAGGAAGTGTATAAGGCAAGAGACTATTTGTTGGTTTATGAAAGTGAGTCTGAAATTAAAAACATCAAAATCCATCGGCAGCTCTTTGATAAAATAAATTTAGGCACAGGTGGTGTAATCATAACCTCGAAGGGTGACGATTGTGATTTTGTTTCAAGATTTTTTACCCCGCAGGCTTCTATTTTAGAAGACCCGGTTACCGGTTCTGCGCACTGTTCCTTAATACCGTTCTGGTCAGACAGGCTTAACAAGAAAGCGATGTTAGCTTTTCAACTTTCCGATAGAATTGGAAAATTGAATTGCGTTCACCAGGGTGATAGAGTTTTAATTACCGGGCAGGCTAAAACTTATTCGGCGGGTTCGTTGTGGACGGAATAAAATGGCGGCCTGCACTTTGAAATTGTAAGGTGGACTTGATGAAATCGAATAAGGAAATTTAAGGCTAATGAAAAATAGCTCGCAATTTCCCATCCGTGTATTTACAAAGTAGTTCGTAAAATCTACTAAAAACATTAACTTGAGGATAAGGGCTTTTAGCATAAGGAACACATTTGATTAAAATGAGAAAATTAATAGCTACATGTATTGTTGTGATATTATTCTTAGGTGCCACGGGGTATTTCATTTTGCCAAAACTCATCGGGCGTCCTAAAAGAAATAATGATAATATAGTAGCCGCTCAGTCGATTGCCGTACTCCCCTTTGTGAACATGAGCAATGCGCCTGGGCAAGAATATTTTACGGATGGATTAACGGCCGGAATATTGAATGCAATAGCTCAATTTCAAAATCTTAAAGTTTCTGCACGCACATCTTCTTTTATGTTCGGAGAACCGGACTCGGACATAGGGGAGGTTGGCGAAAAACTGGATGTGCGTACAGTTTTAAAAGGAAGCGTTCTGATGCACGATGATAGTGTTCAAATTACTGTACACTTGATTGATGTTGAAAATGAATCAGTTTTTTGGTCTCAAGTGTATGATGAAAAGTTAGAGCATATTTTTGCTCTCCAGGATAAAATTGCCAATGCTGTTGCAGTGAAATTACAACTCCCCCCATTAAGAGGGAAACCTAAAGCAACTATACAAAAAAACGTGCCGGGTAACGAGGCCTATGATTTATATCTAAGAGCCCGCTCATTATGGAACCTCGGTACGCCAGTAGATCTAAAAAAAGCAATTGAATTATTTCAGCAAGCTATAGCACTTGATCCTTTATTTGCCCAAGCTTATTCAGGTATTGCAGATTGCTATAATGCGCTGGGTTATGGGAGTCATCTTGCACCAAAAGAAGCAGCGCCTAAAGCAAAGGATGCGGCAATGAAAGCCCTTGAGTTGGACTCAACATTAGCAGAACCACATGCCTCACTCGGCTTTTACAAATTTTATTTCGAATGGGATTGGGCAGCTGCTGAAGATGAGTTCCGCACTGCTCTGGCATTAAATCCAAACTACGAGCTGGGTTATAAATGGTATGGCTATTACCTCACTGCCATGAAAAGGTATGATGAGGCAAACATCATTCTTAAAAAAGCTGGAGAGCTTGATCCGCTTTCTGTTCCCATCGGTACCGACATGGGATTTGGTATGTATTATAAAGGAGATTATGATGGTGCCATAAATAAATTGAGGGCTTCCCTGCAAATGAATCCGAAATTTCCTTTGGCTCATGTGTGGCTCGGTCGATCTTACCAGGCAAAAAAAATGTATCCCGAGGCAATTGCTGAATATAAAAGCGCATTGGAGAAAATACCAGATTGGCCGGTAGGGCTTGCACAATTAGGTAATGTGTATGGAGTGTCGGGTAAAGAAGCAGCAGCACAAATAGTTTTAGACACACTTAATGAAGTAGCCAAAAGAAAATTTGTAACATCTTACGGTATGGCCCTCGTCTACGTTGGGTTAGCTGAAAAAGAAAAAGCCTTTTACTGGCTTAATAATGCATTAGAAGAGCGATCCAATTGGCTGGTGTGGTTAAAAACTGATCCCCGCTGGATTCCTTTACGAACAGACAAAAGATTTGCTCTGTTAATGAACAGTGTCGGATTACCTCAGTGATTTATTACACGAGAATACAATACTGCCGCCCCAAATATGATCTGGAAATGGAATGCACATTTAGATTTACAAAAAGAGTAACATAAGAGTTAGTTGCTCACTAAGTAATTCGCGGGCGTGTTTTGATGATCAAAATAATTTTATTTTTCTTTCTCGTTTTTCTTGTTTTAAGGCCAATCCACATTATCAAATTTCCCTCCTAAAATTGAAGCATTGTCTTCTACTTGAAGGGAAGGAAATCCCTTTTTTTTATTTTAAAAGAGATTGCTTGTTTTAATGAATAGTGAGAAAAACTCTAAGTCATGGTTATCCTTAGGGCTTATTTAATTTTCCTGGAAAATGTGAAATCTTTTTTTTTACCGTGTACCCTTTCAGATGTATCAACTGCTTACCCGAATTTGCTAACTACCCAGTTGGCAAAATACAAAATAGTAAAATATTTCTTTTGTAATTTTCTGCTATGAAAAATTAAAATTCAAAAGAGTATCTTTAAGAAGCCCTCAATTGAGACTATTATCATGCCTCGCCATATTTTCAATATCAGTTTTTCTAGCAAAAGCATAAATACAAATTTATGTAGGACACTTTATGCCTGTTCCTTTGTCGTGGCCAGTTTTTTTTATATTCCTGTTTCTGGTCAAAGAACTAGTATTGATAGCCTTAAAAAGTCATTGCCCTTGTTGGGAGATAGTGCGAGAGTAGATTGCTTAAATGTTTTGAGTCTCACTTATTCGTATTTAAATACAGATACGGCAAAATCATATTCACGGAAGGCATACGGCGAAGCGTCTGACATTAATTATTCTCGGGGGATGGCCATGTCCTTAAATAACGATGCCATAATTTCAGGTCACGGACTTCATGATTTTTCGCTTCAGGAAAAAATCAGCCTTGAAGCAATACAATTTTATAAAAACGGGGACGACCAAATAATCCTGTCTGCATCTTATATGAACCTCGCATTGGCGCTCTTCTGCCAGGGTTATTTCGTTCGTGCTGCAGATGCTTGCAATACAGTACTTCAACTATGCAAAACCGCCGGTGACAAAAAAGGAAAAGGTGAAGCACTTTCAGTTTTGGGTTCTATTGGTTTGGAAACGGGTAATTATGAACAATCATTTGAATACTTTAATAGAAGCCTCGAGATTTTCAAAACCATAAATGACACTTACAATACTGCAATTTTACTGGCCAAGATTGGTGATCTATACCGAATTGCAGGCGATCAAAAAACTGCCTTGAATTTTTATTCTGAAAGTTTGAAGTATCCTAAAGGCCCCTCATTAGCCTGGCATCCGTTAGCTGACCTAGGTGACACCTATTATGCACTTCAACAATTTGATACTTCACAGTACGAACAAGAAGAATATACTCAGACTATTAAATTATTTACGGTGCGAAGTAATTATATATCCTATCCTAAAATTCGAATGGCCGAAATGCATCTTGCAAAGAAGGAATATAATCAATCGATTACATTGCTTTTGGAAGAATTAAAAGCTGCCAAATTGCGGAATGAAAAAAATATAATCATGCGGGTATTATTTGATATCGGCACAGCTTATCAAGGCAAAAAGGATTATAAAAAAACTTTCTACTATGCAATACACTTATTACAAAATTCAACGAATCACCAGGCCAGGCAATATATGCGTGACGCCTACAGATTAATATATATTGTTTACGATCAGTTGGGCATACCTGATAGTGCTAATGCTTATTATCGAAAATATACGAACATTAAGGATGCTGTTAAACTGGATGAATTTAGCCGTAAGCTTTCTATTTATAAAGCAGCCAAAGAAAATGAAAAAAAACAGGCCGAGATTGAAATCCTCAGCAATGAAAAAAAAATCAGTCAGCAACAATTAAAATTGAACGAGCAACAAATAAGAAGCGGACAGCTCCAAAGGAATATTCTTATGGCTGGAGTACTCACTTTAGTATTGCTTGGCTTTATAATTTTTCGGTATATTATACTAAAACAAAAAAACCAGGCGCACCGACATGAAATTGTGAAACAGGAATTAAATTTACAAAAACTGGCAAGCGAAAGAACAAAAAGTGAATTACAACAAAAAGCAACCGAATTGGAAATGCAGGCCCTGCGTGCCCAGATGAATCCTCATTTTATTTTTAACTCCCTTAATTCAATTAACCGCTTCATTCTTCAGAATAATAAAGCACAAGCTTCAGAATATCTTACAAAATTTTCAAAACTGGTGCGGTTGATATTGCAAAACTCCCAGCACCCGCTAATACCGCTTGAAAATGAACTGGAGGCATTGCAATTGTATCTTGAACTGGAAGCGCTGCGGTTCGATCATCATTTTGATTATAAAATTACTATTGATCAAGAACTGGATGTATCTGCTATAAAGGTTCCGCCGCTTATCATACAGCCTTATGCAGAAAATGCCATCTGGCATGGGCTTATGTACAAAGAAGAAAAAGGGAAGCTGGAAATTAAATTATATGAGGAAGACGGTCTGCTATGTTGCAGCATAGCAGACGATGGTATTGGAAGAAAAAAAGCAACCGAACTAAAAAGTAAATCTGCGGCTACACACAAATCATTGGGTATGCAACTCACGGCAAGCAGAATAGCCATGATGAATGAAAAGGAGCAACCACATTCACAAATAAATATAACTGACCTAGTACTGGCAGATGGTATTGCAGGCGGAACTGAGGTAGTACTTAAAATTCCTGTTTCATATGATTAAAGCGATTGCAATAGATGACGAGCTTCATTGCCTGGAAACGCTTCGTATGCTGCTCAATGAGTGGTGCCCGCATGTACAATTAATTAATGAGTACCGTTCCGCAAAAAAAGGATTAGATGCCATTGAGCAAGTAAAACCTGACCTTGTGTTTCTTGATATTGAGATGCCGGTAATGAACGGATTTGAATTATTAGAACAGTTTAAAGAAATTCCATTTGCGATAATTTTTACCACTAGCTATGATCAATATGCTATTAAAGCCATTCACTTTAGCGCCCTTGACTACTTGTTAAAGCCAATTGATCCAAACGAATTAAAATATGCCATTAAAAAGGTAGAAGAGCAACGTCACTTGCCATTGGCAGAACAGTTTCAAATGCTACTCAAGAAAATTAATGGCCAACACACCGGTTTCAATAAAATAGCAGTTCCTACTGCAGATGGATTTGAGTTAATTCCTTCCGGCGAGGTATTGTACCTGGAGGCCAATGATAATTACACCCATTTCTTTTTAAAGAATAAAAGTAAAATAATTGCCTGCCGCACATTAAAAGAAATGGAGGAGCAAATTAGAGATTTCACTTTCTTCATCCGGGTTCATCATTCTTATATGGTTAATTTGAACGAAGTCACAAAATATGTTCGTGGCGAAGGCGGCTATCTCGTTATGAGTGATGGCTCTTCTGTAAATGTTTCCCGCAGTCGCAAGGATGCGCTACTCAAATTCTTTTAAAATATCCGTTTTTGTCAATTACCCTCTTATTGTGTTATCTGCTCAATGCTGCTAGCGACAACAGGGCAGGCAGATTATTTTCATCAGGCAAATTATTTCTCATTTTAAACTTGTGTTATGAAAAAGTATTATTTAAAAGTTATTGGTATTTTATGCGCTTCTTTAGCCATTTTATATTCCTGTCAAAAAGAAGGTATCGAAACACAAACACCGCAGGACGAAGTTGCTACTTCATTAGGTAATTTAAGTTCAGCAACACCACCATTTAATCTAGAAGTCATACTTCGTGGTGAGGGCCAAAGATTTGGCCACGTTAAGTTTCGCCAGGACGTTGACCCTGAAAAAACAATTGTACTTGGCACATGGGTTCGTGATCTTGAACCAAACCATGGTTACTTGCTACAAAGAGCCGTGGATCCTATCAATGTAGTTGATGGAAATTGTACCAGCACATCCTGGCTAACATTGGGTAAGGGATTAACTCCCCAATCCATTTTAACTGATGACAGAGGTACAGGAAATGAAGAGTTATGGAGAAGCGTTTCTTTGATCCCAACAGGGTCTGCATTTGATATTCATTTCCGGGTAGTGGATGCATCAAATATGTCCGTAGTACTTACAAGTGATTGTTACCAATATGTTGTAAGGTAGTTGGGTAATAATTCTCTTGAGATAACTAATACCTCCGGGTTTCACTGCCCGGAGGTATTGCTGTATTACTCCGCTTTTAGAAAACCCTATGCAAAGCTTGAGAAAGATTGTTTACGGTTAATTGCTTTGCTAAAGGGCCTTAAGTAGCGGAAACCTTGATCTCCAACATGCGAAGCCCATTTATGGTAAGTGCAATTTTAGTGTTTAAGTCTTGCCAAAACTTGAGAGTATATTTAACTTTTTCGTCCGTCGCAGCTGTGCTAAAAGGCGACCTTCACTTTACCTCTTCATTATTTTTATATTTCTTGAAATCAATGCCATCATTTGTTGTGGATTAAACGTTTCAATTTGGGTTTGTTGTAACTTGTAGCTTACAACAACTGGTTATTTTCCGTTTCGGACAGGATAAACAACATCATTATTGCCTGCACAATACGCAATCGTTTGTGGTATTTAATACCAATGTACAGCGGTGGTTTTTTAAAATAGAGCTATTTTAGCATTCAAAGAAAAAGTAAAAAATGAAACGAATTATTTTATTGTTTGTGTTAACCACCATCACAGTTTCTTTATCAGCCCAATTAAGAAACCCACCGGGCTTGAACTTAATTAGAACAGAAGATTTAAAAAGGGATTTGTATGCTTTTGCCGATGTGCATTTCAAGGGGCGTTCTGCAGGAACGTTGGATGAACTCAAAGCGGCTATGTGGCTGGGAGAAAAGTTCCGGGCTATCGGGTTAAAGCCTGCGGGCGATGACGGTAGTTTCTTCCAATATTTTACGATGGTTCGCAACCATATTGCCGACAATTCCAGCATCCAGATAAATGGTAAATCTTTAAAGCTATGGAAAGATGTTGCTGTGGCACAAATGGCTAATGTTGCGCTAAATGCACCAATTGTGTATTTAGGCAATGCTTCCGCCATTGATACAAATACCATTGACGTAAAGGGTAAAGTAGTAGCAATAGAGTCCAATGCAACAGGCATTAATTTGGATGTATCCTTACCTACCTGGCGCTACAACAGGTATATCTATGTAAAGTATGGTTTGCCTTTGCTTCGCAAAGGAGCTGTGGCCATAATTTTTATTGCAGATGAGGAGGCAGAAAAAGCCTGGGACGATGCACAAGAAAACTTTAAGAGAGGTACTTATGATATCGAAGGCGGCCCGAATGAAAATGTCACCACCCAGGTGCCTGTTCTATGGCTGCATGCTGATGCAAAAAAGGAACTTTTCGAAAGTGCCGCAACCCTGAAACTTAATCTGATAGTTTCAAAGTATACTTATCCCTCCGTGAATATTGTAGGGTTTATTTCGGGTACAGATGCCAGGCTAAAAGCTGAGTATCTTCTATACAGCGGTCATACAGATGCACACGGCATCCGGAACAGTATCAAAAATGATTCTGTGTATTACGGAGCAGATGATAATGGCAGTGTTAATGTGGCCATGCTCGCCAATGCAAGAGCCTTTGTAAAAAACCCATCCAGGCGATCTGTAATATTTGTGATACATGGAGCGGAAGAAAGAGGTTTGCTGGGGTCAAGGTATTTTGCTTCAAACCCAACTGTACCCATTAAAAATATTATTGCTGTTTTAAATGGCGATATGATTGGTAGAAATAACCCAGACAGTGCAACCATCCTCGGCGCCAGGCCGCCACATAGAAATTCACTCGATTTGGTAAACATGGCTTTAGCCGCCAATAAAGAAGGACCAAAATTTAAACTGGATACTACCTGGGATGCTGTTACGCATATTGAAGGCTGGTATTTTAGAAGTGATCATCTTCCCTATGCAAGGTTAGGCATACCCGCCATTATGTATACAACCCTGCTGCATCCCGACTATCATACACCACAGGATAACGCCGAAAATATAGACTATCCCAAATTAAAAAAGATGGCAGACTGGATGTATAGAACGGGTTGGAAAGTGGCCAACGCTGCCAAGCGGCCAATGACGGACAAGGACTTTAAACTAGAGCGCTAGTATAAATGGTTTGGAATTAAGTTTTGTGGTTCGATTGCTCATCCAACATTACCGCCATGCTTTCGAACTTTTTACGAGTACTTAAAATAGCTTTTCATCTTTTTAAAAAATGCTTCTTTTTTTCTGCGGCTCACTTCCAATTCTTTTCCATTAGATAAGAGGACAGAGCCCCCATCGCCCCGCAGGTATTCTTTTACATGCTCGAGGTTTACGACATATGATTTATGAATGCGGGCAAAGTTCGAATCTTCTAACAGTTCTTCGTATTCGTGAATGGGGCTGGAGGCGCAGATGAAGGGCCGGTTGGTGAAATGAATGTTGGTGTAATTGCTGCTGGCTTCACAATAAATAATATCCTGGATGTCAATTACCTGGAAACCTTTTACAGAGGGGATACACAATTTCATTTTTTGCGGGCTATCTTTTTGGCGGATGTTGTGTAGGAAGGTTTCGATATGCTGTCCGCTTGTTTTTGCTTCTATCCTCTTTTGCGCTCTTTTTACCGCTTCTACCAGTAATTCGTCATCCACAGGCTTTAGCAAATAATCTACGGCACTAAAATGAAATGCCTGGATGGCATAGCTGTTATGAGCCGTTACAAAAATGATTTCAAAATTAATTTGACTCAGCTCTCTCAATAAATCAAAACCAGTTTTGCCTGGCATAGCAATATCCAGGAAAATTAACTGCGGTTTCAGTTCGGCTATTTTTTCCTTTGCATCTTCAGCACTGTTGCAAAGGGCTATTACTTCTACTGCCGGGCAGTTTAGCTGCAATAGTTTTTGTAACGCATTGAGCCCACGGGGTTCATCATCTACTAAAATAGTTTTGATCTTTTTCATGATTGGTTTATTTCTAGTGGAATTCTTAAAGTTACAATGGTGCCATGTTCATCAGTCTTTTCCAGGGTTGCTTTATCCTGGATGATTAGGCTGCTTTTTAATGCATGCTTTTCATCTAAGAGCTTTAAGCGATTTTGAATATTTTCAATGCCTACCGAATGGTGCAATTCACCGCTACCAATTTTATTTTTCATAGATTGATTGATGCCTATGCCATTGTCGGAGATGATGCAGGCCAGCTGCTCATTTTCTTTTTTAAAATCTATCGTGATATTTATATTTTTTTCATTGCTGGTTACCCCATGCCAAATGGCATTTTCCACAAAAGGTTGAATCAACATCGGGGGTAATTCGGTTTCATCTAAGTCCAGTTCGTCATCGGCCAAAATGCGACAGGTAAACTCTGCATTGCGCACCTGTTCCATTTCGACATATCGCTGCAGGTAATCAATCGTATTGCGCAGCGAAATGAAGGACTGCCCGGTTTGATCGAGCGTAATTCGTATAAGGTGGGCAAACTTGCTTAGAAAGTGGGAGGCTTCCCTGTTTTCGTTGTTTAAAATCATTTCCCTGATGCTGTTCAGGCTATTGAAAATAAAATGCGGATTCATCTGCGCCCGTAACGCTTTCATTTCTGTTTCTGCAATCTTTTGTTTGAGGTTAGCTTCCTTACCTACCATCGCTATTCTTCTTCTTACAAAATAAGTAACGATACCTGCCGATAGCATAAACGCCAATATTCTGAACCACCAGGTTTGCCACCAAGGCGGATGAATACTGAAACTTAAGGTTGTTGTGCCTTCACACCATTTGCCATCACTGTTAGCAGATCGTAATTCAAACACATAATTTGCCGGAGGTAAACTGGTATAATTTGCAAAACCGCTATTGCCAGCATTTGTCCAATTTTCATTCAGCCCTTTCAAGCGGTAGAAAAACTGGTTGTTGTTCTGGTTGGAAAAATTATTGACGGCAAAATAAATTGTTATGAAGTTTTGGGTATGATTCAAATTTAGCTCTTTTGTTAACTGCCAGGCGCTGTCGTTTACATTAATAGCGGTCACAATAGGGTTGGGGCTAAAAGTATTTTTTTTGAGCAGTGCTGGGTTGAAACGGGTTATGCCTCCTACACCGCCAAATAAAAGCGAGCCGTCTCCTTCCTGTAGTGCGCAGGCCGTGTTGTATTCTAAAAATGAAAGACCATTGCCAAGGTTGTAATGTTGAATGGAAAAATCATTTGGGTGTACCCGGTAAAGCCCGGTGTTGGTACTTACCCAAATAAATCCCATGTTGTCTTTTACAATCGCATAACATACGTTCGACTGATCAGGGGTGCTTAGTTTAAAATGTTTAACTACTTTCTCTTTTAAATAATCGTACAGTACAATCCCATTGTCTGTCGCCAGCCAAAAGATATCTCCTTGTTGTAGGAGGTGCCTCACGTAAATAGAAATTTTCTTTACGGGCTCAATAATTTTGAAACTGTTTTCTTTGTAATTATATTTTACCAATCCTGCCCCTACAGTGCATATCCACAAATTACTATTGCTCCCTTCATAAATATATCTCCCCACATATGCTTTTGTCCATCCAAGTTTATCATCAAACGAATTCCATTCTTGTTTGGTTAGAGAAAAAAATGCAGTGCCATTTTCTCCTGTGATAAAAAGGCTATCGGCATTTTTCAATTTGGTAATACCATATAGCTTTTTTGAAGCCAGCAAATTGTTGTCTTCTTTATAAGATATATTTTTTGTTTGCCTGTTTAATTGGATAAGGCCACCCCAACTGGCGATCCAAAGGTTATTTTTATGTTCTGTGATGTCGTAAATAGTATTGCTAACCTGGTTTATTTTAGAGGAGGCTGCAAAAGTTGTAAAATTATTGCTGGTTACATTCCATTGTGCAATCCCCTTATTTTGAGTGCCCACATAATGGGTTCCGTCCCCGGATTTAAAAATCTTAAATATCATATCATCCGGAAGGGAAGTTTCATTTAGTGGTTCATTGCTGATGGCATTAAACTGGTATTTGAGCGGGTCGTATTTTGCTACTCCGCTTCCGCTTAGTCCACACCACACAATACCCTGGCGATCTTTGAATATGCTCAATACAAAGTTCTTACCAAGCGAACGATTATTATATTTATTATTTGCAGCCAATTGTACCAGGCGTGTTTCGGGGTCATATTGTATAATTCCATTGCCCCTCGTACCAATCCACAATTTGCCGGAGCCGTCTTTTGCAAAACAGCCAATACCCCCAGTGGTTATCGGAAAGGGCTGAATGTTGCTGCTGGCTTCCATAGACGGCGTTATGTAAAAACATCCCTTGGTTGTAGTGCCAACCCACAGCGCATCATTGTACGAAAACAGTTCTTTAATTTCAGGAAAATCTTGTCCTTCCAAAAATGGTTTCATCTGATAACTCTCCCCATTTGGATGGAGGTAAACTAATCTGTTAGATAAGCCAACCAGTATTTTGCCCCGGTGCAATACAATGCTGCTCACGGTGTTTTTATTTACTTCATCCTCAAAAAAGGAAGTGATTGTTTTGGTTGCTGTATTTACCAATTGAAGTCCATTGTTGAAGCTGATTATCCAGTATTCATTGGGTTTGTAAGACACTATTTTTTTTACAGGCAGTTTTTCCAGATTTGCCGCAAAAGGATATCGTTCTGTAATGCTTACCAGAGAGTCGATGCTTGGGTCATAGATGCAGAGCCCACGGATGGTTCCTATCCACAACAAATTTTTGGGCTCATCAAAAAAGAGGGAGCTGATGTAGTTGGCAGGTAACTTTCTACCAATTTCATTTTGGGGTAAAAAAACCTTGAAGTGTTTGCCGTCATAGCGGTTAAGTCCATCCTGGGTACCAAACCACATAAAGCCATCAGCATCCTGCGCTATGCTGTAACAACTGTTTTGCGAAAGACCTTGCTCCGATGAATAATTTTCAAAAAGCAGTTGTTGGCTCTTTGAAGTCCCACAGAACGAAACCAATATGATGAGAAGGAGCAAACGCATTTTTAGGTCTTGATAAAAAATGATCAGCGTGTTTGGAAAGCTGGTTGTTTTGGTGAAATTATAGCCCTGCTAATAAAGTTTTGCATTCTTTGAATCTAAAGATACATTTCTTACATAAATAAAAATCCCGCTGTGTCGCTTTGAAAGTGGGGCAATTATTTTCTGCTTAGGAGTCCACGGTAATGCTGGTGAGGGGGAAATAGAGCTGTGTTGACTTTGTAAAAATATTCCGTAAGTCAAACTTAGCGACTGCCGGCCCTCCTCTCTTTTCTAGTGAATGGCCAGTATTTCCTAAGAGTAACTTTTACCTATTGCCTCGGGAAAGAACCCAAGGCGCACCGAATACTCAATCAATGCCACCGTTGCTGAAAAGCGAATTGATTTTACAGACCAGCAATGTAATTTTAGTTTGTAAGCCAGGTAAAGTAAATTATTAAGACCCTATAGACATCAACACACTGCCGGGACTGTAGTAACCGGCAGTTATTTCAAACACAGGTAGGAGTGTATAAGCCTTTCAAACTCATTGCCATGAAAATTGAATTGTTATCAGACGAAGCTATCATTGATACCTGGACAATCATTTACACTACTCCCGGAAGCGCAACCTATCATGGCAAGCTTACCATTACGACACAACGCTTGTTGTATGATGCGAGGTTTGATGTATCGTCAATAGTTTTTTTATCCGAAATAATGCTGGCCAGGTGGAAGCTTGATGGATACCTGGAGATCGAAAAAGTAGCCATCACAGATATGCTTGTAGAAAAGACTTTGCTGGCAAAAAAAGCCACGCTCACTTTAATAGATGGCAGCAAGCATACTTTTAATTATGGGGTATTGAACATAGATAAAGTAGTGGAGGCAATAAGGAGCAATTGTAAAATTTTTGATATGCA
>JBKJKD010000117.1:0-7574 GCA_046597635.1 Ferruginibacter sp.
TTAATCTCGTTATCCACATTTCATTTTGAGGCCTTGTCAATAACAATTTGTTTTCCCAAACAATATTTCTCACAATATGGAGTTAATTATATATCCATCCATCCAATTCCGTAAGAACAAAGAGTTCGTTTAGCGATAAACGATAAATTATTTTCTTAACCAGCTTTTTGTTAAACCTTTAAACCAAGATTATGAAAAACTTTCTATTAGGCTTTTGCCTTATCCTCACATTCAACAGCAATGCTTCAACTCCCGGTTTTGTATTTCAAACTAAGTCTGTAACAGTTTCTGCCTTTGAGTTTCTTCGTGGCCATAAGCAGGGAAATTCCGGCTATGCATTGCAGTGGAGCATGACCTCCACCACGGGCATCGATCATTATGAAATACAGTGTACTTATGAGGACCCCAATGATGAATATTCTAACTGGACCACTTTGGGAACAGCAATGAATACCAGGGCAAACATTTTAAGGTTTACGCACCAAGCTGTAACGCCCGGATTTATCAGCTATAGGGTAATTGCGGTATTAAGTGACGGCAGGTCAAGCATTACATCTGGTATACATAGCACCACTATAGAATAGTGTGACAGTAAATGATAAACAATATGTCTTCATGATAACTGTCCACCTATGAAAAAAATTTTACAAACCCTTATCATTATTTGGAGTTGGCAGGCATCTTCTGCACAAATTGTAGTAGCAACCGTAAGAGCCAATTTTGGTGTGGAAGCAGACGTTAGTGCTAACTTCTATAACAATACTACCACCCCTGCTGTGGATGATTGGTTTAACAACGGCTACACGGGGAGCGGCAGGGGAGTTATTGATACTAATGGGGCAGCAGCCATTGTTTCCAGATATTTTTCTAACCCTGCTTCCAGGAACTCTTCGTTTGCAAAAAGAATGGCCTATCCAGCATTTACCGTATTGAATAACAGAATTGTTTTAGATGCGGTGTATTACCGGGACTATCATGGCGATGACTCCACAATATTTGCCAGCGGAAGTAATAAAAACGGCATGAGCCCTTCCATGTGGACGACTCCAGTGTCTCAATCTATTCCCGATAAGAACGATATACTCGAAGCTATGATTCACGTTCGCCGAGCAGGCCCGAATGTTTCTGATTCTCTTTGGTTATTTGCTGGGCTATCCATAGAAAATACAACCGGCAACAGGTATTTTGATTTTGAGCTATACCAAACAGATATTAACTACAATAAAACGACAGGTACTTTCACTGGTTATGGACCCAACGCCGGCCATACTGCCTGGCAGTTTGATGCTGCCGGAAAAATAAGCGCTCCAGGTGATATCATTTTTACATCAGAATTTAGCAGCAGTGCTATATCTCTCGTAGAAGCACGGATATGGGTCCATCGCTCTATGTTAAGTATTACTCCTTCGTCCTTTGATTGGGGAGGACAGTTTGATGGCGATGGTTCAGGTGCCATCTATGGCTATGCGAATATTCGACCTAAGACGGCAGGTAATTTTTACACTGGTTTGCAAACTACTGTTCCAGCCACATGGGCGGGTCCCTTCAAAGTGGTAAGGGATAATAATGCGGTAGTAGATAATTATATTCCCGGCCAGTTTTTAGAGTTTTCAGTGAACCTCACTAAACTTGGGATAGAACCAGTGAACTACAACCAGGATGCATGCGACCCTGCCTTTATCAGGGTGATCGTAAAAACCAGGTCTTCTACTTCTTTTACATCTGAGCTCAAAGACTTTGTAGCCCCATTTAAATTTTTCGACTACCCACCTGTGGATGCTTTCACGTATCTCACCTATTTCTGTGGAACCATGCCGGTAACACAGTTATACGTTCTAAATCCCAATCCTAATTTCGTGTACACCTGGACTACGCTAAATGGGAATATCGTTGGCTCAAACGTAGGACCAGTTATAGACGTTAATGCTCCTGGCACGTACTATGTAAGACAAAAATCAAATACCAATTGTGTTCCCTCTTCTATCGATTCTATCACAATCCTATTTGCTAATACCTGCGCAGTGTTGGACGCTAGCATCGCTAATTTAAAGGCCGAAGTAACCTCCGGTAGACATAAATTAAACTGGAGCGCCAGCAACAACCAGGAAGTTGAGATCTATGAATTGGAGTATAGTACTAACAACAGCAACTTTTTCCCCTTATCAAAGGTACGGGCTGGTGATGCCACAGGAAACGCCAGTTTCGAATTTCAACATGCAGCTGAATTGATTGCTTCCGACATCATATTTTATCGGGTAAAGATTAACGGTAAAAATGGTTCAACCCGCTACAGTAATGTATTCCTATTAAGAAAGGCAAAGGCTGAGAATATTATTGGTCTTTTGTACCCCAATCCATCAAACGGCGACCTTTGGTTTAGCTACCTTGCAAATAAAAAAGAGACAGCGGATGTACTTATTTTCAATAACCTGGGAAACCTGGTAAGCAAAACAAGGCTCCCCATTAATATAGGTGAGAACCTTCTGAAACTCCCAGGTTTGAATGGCTTTGCTAAGGGCACCTATCTTGTGAGAATACAAAGTGCGGGGATCAATATGTCGCAAAAAATAATTCTACTTCAATAAGATGGATTCGAAAAATTACTAAAATAAGTAGGGCCCTGAAAATTTTCAGGGCCCTACTGGTGTGTTCGTGAGATTTTTTCTATGCTTCAGATTTCTTCTCTTTCTTCTTCGGCTCATCCTTTAACTTGAAGTGGATTTTACCAGCCTCTTTGTCTAATTCAGCAATCAAAGTATCCCCAGACTTCACGTTCATATTCAGGATTTCTTCCGCCAGTGGATCTTCCAGATATTTTTGAATAGCCCTGTGTAATGGCCTCGCACCAAACTGGCTGTCATATCCTTTCTCGGCAATAAAATCTTTCGCCTCTGAGGAAAGTTCCATTGCAAAACCAAGGTTGCTTAATCTTACCATCACACCTTTCATCAAAATATCAATAATCTCAAAGATGTTTTCTTTGGTAAGAGAATTAAAGATTACCACGTCATCAATCCTGTTTAAAAACTCAGGGCTGAATGTACGCTTGAGTGCTTTTTCAATGATGGCTTTATTGTTTTCATCAGTGTTCTCTACCCTATTGGCCGTTGCAAAACCAACACCATCTCCAAAATCTTTTAATTGCCTTGCGCCAATGTTAGAGGTCATGATGATCATGGTATTTTTGAAATCGACTTTGCGACCAAGACCATCAGTTAACTGCCCATCATCCAAAACCTGTAATAATATGTTGTAGATATCCGGGTGAGCCTTTTCAATTTCGTCCAATAAAATTACACTGTAAGGTTTGCGTCTAACCCGCTCGGTTAGCTGTCCACCTTCTTCATAGCCTACATATCCCGGAGGTGCACCAATCAAACGACTCACGGTAAATTTCTCCATGTATTCACTCATATCTATTCTTATGAGTGAATCTTCACTGTCAAACATTTGCTTGGCAAGAGATCGTGCAAGTTCTGTTTTACCAACACCTGTTGGCCCAAGAAAAATAAATGTCCCAATGGGTTTTTTGGGATCTTTTAAACCCACCCTGTTACGCTGAATAGCCTTCACTACTTTGCTGATTGCATCTTGTTGACCAACCACTGCTCCTTTCAAATCATCTGCCATACGGCGAAGTTTGTCGGTCTCTGCTTGCACCATCCGCTTAACAGGTATGCCCGTCATCATGTGCACTACCTCTGCAATGTCCTCTTCTTCTATAGGGAAACGCTTGTTCTTACTTTCTTCTTCCCAGTCATTCTTGGCCTTTTCTAAATCTTCCTGCAGACGCTTTTCAGTGTCTCTTAAAGACGCTGCTTCTTCAAACTTCTGGCTTTTTACAACCTTATTTTTTTCAAGTTTGATATCTTCAATCTTCTTTTCCAGTTCAATAATATTCTCTGGAACGTTGATGTTTTTGATGTGCTTTCTTGCACCAACTTCATCCATTACGTCGATGGCTTTGTCTGGCAACAAGCGGTCGGTCATGTAGCGATCGCTCAATTTTACACAAGCTTCCACGGCTTCCTGACTGTAGGTTACATTGTGGTAATCTTCGTACTTGCTTTTAATGTTATTGAGTATTTCGATAGCCTCGTCTACAGAAGGTTGCTCTACCAAAACTTTTTGAAAACGCCTGTCCAGCGCCCCATCTTTTTCAATATGCATGCGGTATTCATCCAAAGTGGAAGCACCAATACATTGCAGTTCTCCACGTGCCAGGGCTGGTTTAAAAATATTAGAAGCATCCAATGAGCCGCTGGCTCCACCAGCACCTACAATCGTATGTATCTCATCTATAAACAAAATCACATCCCTGTTCTTCTCCAGCTCATTCATAATTGCTTTCATGCGCTCTTCAAACTGACCACGATATTTTGTGCCTGCTACCAAGGCAGCCAAATCGAGACTTACTACTCTTTTGTCAAACAAAATACGAGACACTTTTCTTTGTACGATCCGCAACGCCAAGCCTTCAACAATGGCAGTTTTACCCACACCTGGCTCACCAATCAAGATTGGATTGTTCTTTTTTCTGCGGGATAAGATTTGCGATACCCTTTCTATTTCTACTTCCCTACCCACTATTGGATCAAGAGAACCATTCTCAGCCATCCTGGTTATATCTCTACCGAAATTATCCAGCACCGGTGTTTTTGTTTTTGGTTGATTGGCAGCTCCGGGCTTGGCGGGCTTCTGCTGACCATACTGTTTCCTTTCTTCATCAAAGTCATCGTCTTCGTTGAACTCAGCACTGGGGGGTGGCGTACTTGTCACAAACCCAGATTCATTTTTGAACACATCATAATCTACATCAAACTGGTTCAAAATCTGTGTAGCAATATTTTCTTTATTCTTCAAGATTGAAAGCATCAAATGTTCACTTTCCACGGTGGTACTCTTCAGGGCTTTTGCCTCCAGTACAGTGATGCGAATCACTTTCTCAGCCTGCTTTGTAAGCGGCAATGAATTGATATTTGCGATATTTTTTCCGGTTTTATCTTTTACAGCCATTTCAATTTCCTTTCGTAATTCATAAAGATCTACGCTCAGAGATTTGAGTACTTTTATGGCGGTATTTTCCCCGTCCCTGATAAGGCCAAGCACTAAGTGCTCTGTCCCTATAAAATCATTTCCAAGCCTCAATGCCTCTTCCCTGCTATATGAAATGATTTCCTTAACCTGTGTGGAAAAATTGTTGTCCATTCTATGAGTTTTAATTTATACAATAATAACGTTTATTTACTCGTAATAGTTTGTAAAGAAATGCAAATGTTGATATGTTGAAAAGTTAGATATTTGTGCCTGATGAAAGTAAAACGAAACTTATCTTGATGCTTACTTTCAAAAAAATTTACAGATAATCCGAAAACCCGAAATGCTTTATTTTACAACCTATTCCCTTAATTACTTTTAATGAATGTCAAAATAGATACCAAAGAAAAATTCAACGTTATAACACTATTTGAGCAGGAAATAGCTGCTAATATGACAGATGAACTCCAGAATGTGCTGCAAGATTGCCTAAACAGGCCCATTCCTCACATAGTTTTAAAAATGGGAGCGGTAGATATTTTATCCGAGGAAGCTGCCCAAGTCATTGCTGCCCTTCAACAATCGTTTTACGAGCAGAGCCATTCATTTGTAGTGTGTGAGTTACAGGGACCGGTAGAAGTAATGCTTGATGAGATGGAACTACTGGAATACATGAACGTAACGCCCACAGAAAGTGAGGCATGGGACATTGTGCAAATGGAAGAAATTGAAAGGGAACTTATGGATGACTTTGACGAAGACGAAGCAGACCAAAGCAGCACATCCATCTAATAAATAGTCCAACTGATAACCCTTAAACTTTACAACTGGTGTTTGCACTCACAATACTCGGAAATAACTCGGCCATACCTGCGTTTGGAAGAAATCCCACATCGCAGGTTCTGCAAACCTGGGAGGAAAACTACTTAATTGATTGTGGCGAAGGCACACAACTCCAGCTTACCACTTATAAAATCAAGAGGTCAAAAATCAACCACGTTTTTATATCGCACATGCATGGCGATCATTATTTTGGTTTGATCGGCTTGATCAGCAGCATGGGCCTGATGGGGAGAACTGCAGACCTTTTTATATATGCCCCATCTCCCCTGCAAGACATTCTGCGGCTGCAACTAGAAGCTACCCATAATACCTTGCCTTTCAAAATTAATTTCTTTGCGCTGGGTGAGGAATGCACAATACATGATGGTAAAAAAATTTCTGTGGATTGTTTTAAAGTAAACCATCGCATAGCTTGCTGGGGTTTTATTTTCAGGGAGAAAAAAAAATTAAGAAGTATTGATCCGGAAAGAGTGCGGTCTTATGAAATACCGGCTTCTTATTATGGGGCTTTACAAAACGGTGCAGATTATAGCAATAAAAAAGGTACCATCATTCCTAACGAAGAGCTTACGACCGCTGCTGCGCCTGCAAGGTCCTATGCTTACTGCGCAGACACTGCCTATGACGAAAGTATTGTGGCAAAAGTAAAAAACGTAGATCTGCTATACCATGAAACTACTTATTTGAAAGACCTCCACCTGCGGGCACTGGAACGTTTCCATTCTACCACTGAGCAAGCGGGTAACATTGCAGCAATGGCGGATGTAAAAAAATTATTGATTGGCCACTTCTCATCCAAGTACGAAAGCCTGGATGAATTTCTTACAGAAACCGTGGCTGTTTTTCCGAACACTGAATTAGCGCTTCAAGGCACCTGCTATAAAATTTAATCGGAGGGTTTTACAATAAAATTGTTGCCATCGTTCACAATCCATTGGTAAAATTCTGCAAACCATTTGCGCCATGCCGCTTCGTTGTGCCTGCCTTCAGGATCTATTGCGGTATATAGGTAAGCTTTAGAAATGGTGCCTAGTTTGTCGGATACCTTTAACATGTCTGCCAGGTAGGTTTCTCCTTCTAATGCTCCCATGTAAAAGAAAGCCATCCCCGAAGTTTTACTTCCAAGCGAATCTGTCATTCTATAAATGCTGTCTGCGGTCCAAAAAGCGGGAGAAAAAATACCTGCCTTACCAAAAACCAAGGGGAATTTTAAAAAAGCGTAGTAAGAAATAAGGCCACCCATAGAACTGCCTGCAATGATCGTGTTTTCTTTGGTTGGCAGCGTTCTGTACCCGAAGTCTATAAAGGGCTTGAGTGTTTCCACCAGGAAATCGACGTAAGCCTCTCCTTCTCCAGCACCGAATCTTTCAAGAAAAAATGGATTGTATTCTGTCAACCTTTTTGGCCCATTGTCTATAGCTACAACAATGCAAGCCTTTTTGCCTCTGCCTATCAAAGAATCGAGACATTCATCTACGCCCCACTCACCATATCCTGCCGTAAATTCATCGAAAATATTTTGCCCGTCTTGCAGATAAAGGACTGGGTAACGCCTGCCTGACTTTTCGTACCCTGCAGGTAAGTAAATAGAAATCCTTCTATTGCGCCCCAATTGAGGCATGTAAAAGGAAGTGTCAATTACCCTTACATTCGCCGAAGCAGTATGTTTTTTTTCTTCAGGCACAAAGTCATCC
>JBKJKD010000183.1:0-6924 GCA_046597635.1 Ferruginibacter sp.
AGAACAGTTGATTTATAACAGCAATGAAACCAACATAAACTGGGACAATAAATGGTATAGCAACGTAACGAGGTACGATGACCGCTTTGAAGTAGAAATGGCCATCCCTTTTAAAACGCTGCGGTATAAAACCACCGAGGGCATCAATACCTGGAATATCAATTTTATCCGCAACAATTTGCACGACAATGAAAAAACCTGCTGGGCAAGTATTCCCCGAAATTTTCGGCTGCTGGATATTTCTTTTAATGGCAGTATGCAATGGCAACAGCCGCCACCAAAACCGGGCACCAATATTTCTCTGATTCCCTTTGTGGCCGCTGCGCAAAAAAAGGACTACGTGCGAGGCGCCGCTGGCACCACAACACTCACTGCGGGCCTTGATGCTAAAGTGGCCATAACACCGTCTTTAAATTTAGACCTTACGGTGAACCCTGATTTTTCGCAGGTGGAAGTGGACAGACAAATTACTGACCTCAGCCGCTTCGAGCTTTTTTTTCCGGAGCGAAGACAATTCTTTTTAGAGAACAGTGACCTGTTCAGCGAATTTGGCTTGCAAAATTCCAACCCGTTCTTTTCCCGCCGCATTGGTATTTACAACAACCCGCAAACACGCCAGAATGTGCAGATACCCATCATAGCCGGGGCACGCATCAGCGGCCGACTGAACAATAATCTGCGTATAGGTTTGCTGGATATGCAAACCGCCGCCAGTGCTGCAGACAGTCTCCCCTCTATCAATTATATGGCAGCATCTGCACAGCGAAAAATCGGCAGCAGAAGCAACCTGGCATTTTTATTTGTAAATAAAGAATCGCTGTTAAACGAAAAGAGCAGCCAGTTTTTGCAACAATCGAACAGCATGGCAGGGGCCGAATTCAATTATGGATCTGCCGATGCAAGTGTTACTGGCAAAGCATTCTATCATAAAAGTTTCAGTACACTTCGCCAGGATGGAGCCTACAATGTGGGCGGCAGACTTAACGTTGTGAAGCAACACTTCCAACTGAATACCAGCATCAATGACATCGGCAAGAATTTTAGTGCCGAAGTGGGGTACGTGCCACGCCTTAATATCATTCGGCATACCGGCGACTTTAGTTATCTTTTTTTTCCGAAGGGAAAACTTTCTAAAAAGGTAAATACCATCAGGCTAACTCCGGACTACGACGTGTCCTACAGTAAATTAGATAAACGGGTAACCGATTTGGATGCAGGGTTGTTTTTTTCAGTGCAGTTTCAAAACAGCGCAGAGTTAAGTGGAGCCCTCCTGCGCATGGATTATACCTACCTGTTTAAAGATTTTGACCCCACCAATAAATACGAGGCTGGTAAACTGCTGTTGAAAAAAGGGAGTGCCTACACTTACTTTAGCAACCGCATTGGCATCCGCTCCAATTTTGCTGATGCCCTGAACTACGATGTGAGGTTAAGAGCAGGTAACTATTTTAATGGCACACTGGTATCGTTGCAAAATACGATTAGCTATCGCTGGCAGCCTTATGGTTCTTTGTCGTTGGATGTTAATTACAACCGTATTCGTTTGCCGGAAGGATTTAGTAAAGCAGACTTTTGGCTCATTGGCCCGCGGCTGGATCTGACGTTTAGCAAAGCCGTTTTCTTCACGAGCTTTTTGCAGTACAACAATCAGAACAACAATATCAATATTAACTCCCGCTTTCAATGGCGCTTTAAACCCGCCAGCGATTTCTTTTTGGTGTACACCGATAATTATTATGCGCAGGACGATCCTGCCAATGCCATACAATCTTTTGGCAAAAAGAACCGTGCGCTCGTAGCTAAGTTCACTTACTGGTTTAATATCTAAGGCTAAGTTTTTTTAACTGATGTAAGGAATGACTCTGTAATCTCCGCAAAGGCTCGTGTCTTTACGAAACCTATTTGCTTCGATAAAAGTTCAGTAAAGTTATACTGCACAAGAGTGCGACGCCACTGAAGCAACATAGCAGTACAACTGCTGGGCTCCAAAAAATGTTAACTGGCAATTTTATTTCCCTTTGCCTTCGTTGATGACCTGAAAGAGTCAATTGTGGGCCAGGGCCAATCCTTCATTTAGCATCTACTAAACAAACCCGTCCTTCCACTTTTTAAAATCAGAAGGGGTTACCTTATAACGGGCAAAATTTCCCTCATGAAGGCTAAGTAATTCCGATTCTACTGAGTTTATAAATCTATTGCTGTCTTGCAAAGGAAGACTGAGAGCTGCGGTTTGAATTTGTACTGATGCTGCTGTTTTAGACTTGGCCCCTTTAATAATTGCACCAATCAAATCTCCGATCTGGGTGCGGTACTTTAAACGAAAAGAGTCGGGCTCACCAAGTGTTTGCCTTACCGAAGCATAACGTGCTGCCGAGCGCTGATACGCATAAATAAATACTTCCTTTAGCAACTCGAATCGATTCAATTCATAGATCGCAAGCAGGCCGGAAATATACAATTCTTCCGGGGTATCCGTAAAAGATAGCGGTGCAAGGTTTCGCCTGTTTAGCGGGATATTAGCAGCCAGCCTGGATACTCTTTTGTTTACATCATCAAAAGGTTGCAGGTAGGGGATATGTACCATGATAAAGAATGCTTGCTCAAACGGGTTGGCTATTGCATCTGCTTTCTGTAGAATCATGTCAAAGAACTCTTCAATCATCTGCGGTGTGTCTGGCGGGTGATATACGGACCTGCCGATTCCCACAGCATGGGTACGTAATCTTCCCGATGCGGCGGAGTCAGGCAAAAGGTTATTAGAAAGGAGCGCATGTAAACTCAAAATGCTGTATCGGTTAAATCCTACTGCATTATCAGTATTCTCTACCAAAAATTCAATGGCGTCTTTATGATTCAGGATCATCTGTGTGTCAGATTCTTTTTTGTTAGCTGGAGCACGACCCTCATCTAATAGTCTATGTGTCTCTAATAGTGAATAGGAATTTCCTTCCAGGCGGCTGGAATTCCATGAAAGATCAATTAGCAATCGATTAAGAACTTGCCGGGCATAAGTACCTGCAGGCTGGTCCATATTTGCTGTTTGCCCGAGTATATTCAGTCGGTTTAACTCTATTGGGTGCAGGTAACTCGTTTCATTTGGCTGGTACTGTTCCAAAAACTGGCGATTATACCCCACCGGAATTCGTTTTTCTATAGGCATGCTTACTGTGGTCAAAAGATTTTGACTGTGCTCCGTTAAGGAAAAGGGAGCTGAATCTAGGGCAACTTTCCTATGGATCCCTGGCACAGAGATGCTTGGGGGAGCCATCTTGTATATCCTGTTTTTTTGTGCTCCGGCTGCTGTTATTTTGTTTTGCTCAATCAGCAACTTTAAACGCCTCTGAAGGGTTCTGTCGCTTAGCAATAGTTTTGCGGACGTACGTATCTCCTGTAGCGAAGCACCTTTACTGAATCCTGATAGTGCATCTATGATTGTTTCTATCTCCTGTTTTTCAGATGACTTTTTCTGCGACATATTTCAATTTTATGCGACAAAAATAGATTATTTTATGCGACAAAGTTTATTATTATACGACAAAATCAGTCTGATTTAAGCAAAACTCTGCTACTGGTATCGACTTCTGCGATAGTACAATTTTTATCGTTGGTGTCTGCGACAATATTTCAAACATTTAGTTATTTCTGCGACAACCAGGACCAACATCTACATAACCATAAACTAAATCACTCTGTGCTCTACGCCATGGTTAATGTAACCCAAAATATATTTGCTAAGACAAAGCCCCAACAAAGTTATACTGTAGAAGAGGCCCCAGGTAATTGCAATCTGACATGCGATGAAGAAAAGATGGACACAAAACAGCCCTATAACTATTGCGTTCAAAAAAATAGCTAATTACTAAATTGAACCCTAAAAATATCGAACCCTAATCCCCAATCAACTTTTGTGTTCTCTCCAGTTGATCTGTAGCTTGCAGAATTTTTGCCCTGAGTTTTGCGGGATACTTAGGATGAGCGTTTAAAAACTCCCTTACGATTTTTAATGCAGCGGCACCCTGGTAATCGCCAAAAGTTGCCTGTAGCCAGTTCTGCGGAAAAAAGATATCACCAGTTACTTGTATCTCCTGCAATATTTCTAAACTCTGTTTTAAGTATTGTATGGAAGTTGTTTGTTGCAGCGGGTGATGAAGATAATTTAGCGCTGCCAATACGTTAGATTCCTTTCCCCTGTTTGCACGATCAGCGAGGCTTTTAAAAAACTGATCTCTCACTTTTACATCTGCAGACAAGGCCGGAATTATAAATTCAAAACGTTTGATCCTGTCGGGATTTTTAATTCTTTTTAATTGTTCAGCCAGAATTTCCACATCGTTCTTTCGCAGCTTTAAGGCCAACGCCAAAGCGGTGTAATCATCTTCGGAAAACTTAATGCCCTCTGGTGTTGTTTGACTCTTCCAAATTGCATAGAACTTATTGTAGGCGTCAGCGGTTAGGAAAATAGTCTGGTAAAGTTTTAAAAGATTCTTTTTATTGTTACTTAAGGGTTGTTTTTGCATAGCCTGCCAAATGTCCGTCTCTAAATCAGGCACTAATTTATTCCTCGATGTAGCGCTGTTAAAACTCCAAAAGATATTTCCGACATACCCGGTTAGCAACCTTAAATTCAACTCATCGGTTTCAGTTTGCAGTTGACTCCTGAAATATTTCAACAAAGTTGCCGGTGTTACAAAATCCTGGTTGAGCATATTCTCATACGCTGCAATATAAAAGGAGGCTCGAATAAGTGGGGAGGAAATTTGGCTGGTTTGGGTGAGAACGGACAAGTCAATTGCCCAAACGCCGTAACCCTCTCCGCCCGAGTTATAAATGATAAAGTCTGGCTTGTCCAACCCTTTCGCAGCTTTTACATCCACCATTTTGCCCGACACACTCACCGGCAACTCCTGGATACGATCTTTATAAAACAGCGAAATTTTAAAGGATTGCGGCCAAACCCTGCCCGTTCCAAATTCGGGCTTTTGCGAGATGGTCAGTTTTGTTATTTTTCCATTGTTGATTTCAAGTTGTTCCGAAAGTTTTGGTCGCCCATTATCCTCTACCCACACTTTGTTCCAGGCTATTAAATCTACCGGCGCATATTTGTTCAAAATATTGATTAGATCCGGCCAGGAAGCGTTTGAAAAAGAAAACTTTTTAAGGTACTCCCGCATGCCCTTTTGAAATTTCTCCTTGCCCATCAGCAATTCCAACTGGAGCATCATGATGGGTGCCTTGTGGTAAATAATATTGCCATACAAGGAACCGGCTTCATTCAAATTATCCAGCGGCTGGCGAATGGGATTTGCACCGATGCTTCTGTCAATACCATATGCCGCAGGAAAATGATCAATTAAAAATTTATGGTCAAAGGCTTCCTTGCCTTTCAGATTCTCACTTACTTTGTCGGCCATAAAATTGGCAAACACTTCTTTGGTCCACACATCGTTAAACCATTTAATACTCACCAAATCGCCAAACCACATGTGGGCCGTTTCATGGGCAATGAGATTGGCCCGGGATATAAATTGAGTCTTAGTGGCTGTTGCATCTAAAAATAAAGTGGAGCCCTGGTACTGCACTGCTCCCGGATGTTCCATGCCGCCAAACTGAAAATCAGGAATAGCTATGAAACCGATTTTTTGAAAAGGAAATGGAATCGTTGTCCATGTTGAGAGAAAGTCCAGGGCATTGCGATGCTCCTGGAAAACAGAATCTATGCTTAAGGCTATTTTGGCACTGTCGGTTTCCCGATATAAAAATTGAGCGGTTTGATTGTTTAAAAGCTGATTGACTGTTGTAAACTTGCCCGCCGTAAAAGAAAATAAGTACGTACTTATTTTATCTGATGTTGCAAAGTCAACAGTTGTTCTTCCATCCTGCAAATTACTTTTCTGCATGCTTCCGTTTGAAATGGCTTCCCAGTTTCCAGGTATGGTTAAACTTAACTTGTAAGTGGCTTTTAAATTGGGTTGATCAAAACAGGGAAAGGCTGTTCTGGCCCTGTCGGGCACAAACAAGGTGTACAGGTAATCGTCGTTCCTGTTGAGTGCGGAGTTGCCAGCAATAAATTCAATCTTAATGTTGTTTTTTCCTTTGGTGAGGGCAGTTGCAGGAATGATGATGTGTTCCGTTTGGCAATTGATAGCGACCCGTTTTCCGTTCGCTTCAATTTTCTTGATTTGATCGGTCTGCGCCTTAAAATCCAACTGAAGGGGAAACCCGGTTTTTAGTAAAGAGAAACTGAGCAGTTCATTGGCTTCAATCGCTTCACTTTTTATTGCAGGTATATCAAATTTTAGTAGGTATTGAATATCCCTGATAACGGCACTTCTAAAATCTGCCAGTGCTTTTGAAACGCCGGGTTGAACCGTTGGTGGTTTTAAAGTTGCCTGGGCGAAACCTAAAAACGGAGTCATCAAAAAGAAAAACAGCAATCGTTTTTTCATCATAAATATTTTATTTCTGCAGCAATTGAACAATCGTTTGGCCACCTAGAAACGCCATAAAAAGCACCACTAAAAATCCCAGTGCGGTTAACCAAATGGGATGCTTGTAGGTTTTAACGATGGCTTTGTTATAAGCCGCCAGCAACATAACGCCGAGAGAAACCGGCAGTATCATTCCATTGAGCGCACCCACAAAAACCAATGTTTTAACGGGCTTGCCGATGAATAAAAATATGGTAGTAGAAACAAGGATAAACACTATGATGATGACTCGTTGGTTAGCTAGTAGCCAGGGGTGAAAAGATTTTATAAAGGAGACAGATGTATAGGCAGAACCAATTACGGAAGTGATGGCGGCAGACCACATCACCAAGCCAAATAATTTATATCCTATTTCACCGCTTGCCAGCCGAAAAATTGAAGCAGGTGGATTGGCCGGGTCCAGCGTAGAACCTGCATACACGACTCCCAAAGCAGC
>JBKJKD010000280.1:0-13205 GCA_046597635.1 Ferruginibacter sp.
GAAATTCCGCAAATTGTATACATCCAATCCGGGCAACTCAAATCTTATGTACCATGGGTATCCCCCAAGTATACGGTGTCTACCAGTTGGGGGCAAAGGCTCGGCATTGCCAATGCCTTCAGCACGGCATTGAATACTCGCAGGAAAATTTGCGCAAAGCATAGAAAAAATGCTGTTTCCTTGGGCAGCTTTTCAAAGATCATAAAAAGCGATGCTACAAGTGAGCTGCCAATGATCAAGCAACTCTATGCGCAAAGTTTGTTGCAGGCACTGTGGCCCTCGTTAAATAAAAAACAGTACCAGATCATCCGCCTTGATTCATTAACCGTGGTACCATTCGAAAAATTAAACGGGTCATTGTTAGATGATGCCCGATTAAACATTCCACTTTATGATGCAGATGGCAACATTAGCAATAAAACGCTGACCGTTCCTGCGGAAGCTTTGAATCCCAATGCATTTACCAGCGTGGCGATGGTGCAGGAATGGTTTTACCAGCCAAAACACAACAGAGTCTTCAGCCGCATACAACAGCTGGTATTGTATGCGCATAAATTTAAAAAAGGCCAGCCAGAGTCTGCGCCTGTGCCGGTACTAAAAATAATGTTGAACTAGTATTTCTTACTACATTTACAGCCCCAAGCGAATTTGCCAGGATTTGTTTTATTCTAATGCAGAGCCATCTCCCCTTCGCCTTCAATTGCTAAATACATCAATATGTCTGTAAATAAAGAGGTGAAAAAAGTTACCACCCATACTTTGCAAAAAATGAAAGCTGCCGGCGACAAGATCTCTATGATCACCGCCTATGATTATTCCTTTGCACAAATTTTTGATGCCGCAGGTATCGATATTATTTTGGTGGGCGATAGTGCCAGTAATGTAATGGCCGGCCACGAAACAACCTTGCCCATAACTTTAGACCAAATGATTTACCATGCTGCTTCGGTGGTGCGGGGTGTAGCGCACTGTTTCGTGGTGGTAGATCTTCCCTTTGGTTCTTACCAGGGAAATTCCAAAGAAGCGCTAAACTCTGCCATTAGGATTATGAAAGAAACGGGTGGTCATTCCATCAAGCTGGAAGGCGGCGAAGAAGTAGTAGAATCTATCAAACGAATTGTTGATACCGGCATACCGGTGATGGGTCACCTCGGCCTCACACCGCAAAGCATTTATAAATTTGGTACATACACGGTAAGGGCAAAGGAACATGCTGAGGCAGAAAAATTAAAAAAAGATGCCTTGCTGCTGCAGGAGGCCGGTTGCTTTGGCATCGTGCTGGAAAAAATTCCTGCGATGCTGGCAGAAGAAGTTTCCAAAAGCCTGCACATACCCACTATTGGTATCGGGGCCGGCGGCGGTTGCGATGGACAGGTATTGGTGATGCACGATTTGCTGGGCATCAGCACAGAATTTAAACCCCGCTTTTTAAGACAGTACCTTAACATGGCAGAGCAGGTTAAGGGGGCAGTACAAGCATATATTACGGATATCAGGAGCGGCGATTTCCCGAATGAAAAAGAACAATACTAACTTTAAAAAGATCCCGTTAGTTTGAGGCATCTCCGCTAATTTTGCGGCGAATCAAAAATTCAGGCATGAAGTTTATTTTTACACTGTTTATAAGTTTGATCGTCTACACCGGGAATGCACAAGACGTATTGGAACTGGATCCGTTGAGTATTACCGCTTCCCGCAGTCCCCAAAAAGTTTCTGAAACCGGAAGATCTATTACCATTATTGACGGTAAACTGATACAGCGCCTGCCCGTTTACTCACTCGACGATCTTTTAAAATATACCTCCTCTGTAGAGATTCAACAACGTGGCCCCGCCGGTGCACAGGCAGACATCATTATACGTGGGGGCACTTTTCAGCAAGTGTTGGTGTTGTTAGATGGCATTAAATTAAACGATGCCTTGACCGGCCACTTTTCTGCCTATATGCCAATCGCTCTTTCTCAGATAGAAAGAATAGAAATTCTGAAAGGTCCCGCTGCAGCTATCTACGGCTCTGAGGCGGTAGGTGGCGTGGTGAATATCATCAGCAAAACATTTGCAGCATTTGTAAAAGAAAAAAAACTTCATGCAAACGCTGCAATTGCTGCGGGAGAGTATGGCTTCCTGGCAACGCAGGCAGGTGTTCGCAAGACCGGCGAAAAGATTAATTTTTCTGTAGGAGCACAATCTACCAAAGCCGATGGACAACCATTGAGAGGAAATGAAAAAGGATATTTCAACAACCAACTGGTTTCTGCCAACGCAGCATTTGCCTTGGATGAAAACTGGAAATTGATGCTGCACAGCAGCTATGATAGCCGTGACTTTGCTGCGCAAAATTTTTACACCACGTTTGTGAGCGATACCGCTACAGAAAAAGTAAACAGCTGGTGGAATCATGCCAAGTTAAAACACAGCAAAGGAAAATCTACTGACGAAATTGACCTTGCCTACAAACAAAGCACTGATTATTATTTGTACAACCCACGCTCTGTTGCCAACAACAATAAAACAAGCAACCTGACGATTCAATATGTGCACGCCCAAAATGTATCTGCCAATCTAAAGTACAATATTGGCATGTTGGGAGAGCAAAAGCGCATTCGGTCAAACGACAGGGGCAACCATGATAACAATCATATTGCGGCATTTGGCTCTTTGTCTTACACCATCAAAAAGTTTTCTTTAAATCCGGGCTTGAGGTTGCTGTACGATGAAAATTATGGCACGGCATTGCTGCCGCAGGCAAATGTTGCTTACCGGGTAAAGAATATTGTTTTAAAAGCCAATGCCGGGCGTGCCATTCGCAGTGCAGATTTTACAGAGCGTTACAACAATTACAACAAAGCGCTGGTAACAGGCGGCAGTATTGGCAACCCTGATCTTACCACCGAAAAATCCTGGAGCTATGAAGCCGGCGCAGAAATGTTGCTGCAACATTTTAAATTTTCAGCAGTAGCTTTTTACCGCAACCAGGATAATGTGATTGACTTTGTGAGAACCGCTTATGCCGACATGCCCCGTAAAAATAACCTCGTGCCTACCGGTACTTACGCCCTGGCAAAAAACATCAAAGAAGTAAACACATCGGGTCTGGAGTTGGAAGTAAACTATCGCCGCTCTTTTAATAAAGATCAGCAATTGTATGTGAACGCCTCTGCCACTTTTTTAAAGTCTAAAAGCTCAGACTCTGTTCCTTCATTCTATATTATTTCGCATGCCAAAACCCTGCTGCAGCAGTCGGTGATATACACGTATAAAAAAGTGAACATTGCCGTTACAAGTATTTACAAAGAAAGGAATGCACAGCAAGCGGCGGGCATCAAAGCGCTCATCACAAAAAACTACTGGCTTGTAAATGCAAAGGTGGACTACCGTTATAAAATTGCTACTGCCTTTATAGCGGTAAACAATATTGGCAATATCCGGTACAGCGATTTGCTCGGCAGCATTATGCCGGGAAGCTGGACCACTGCAGGTTTGGCAATCCAATTATAACTATCGACCATATTGTCCGGTTAATAAATTTTTCGTATTAAAAAAATTCATATGCAAACCATCTTAAAAGAACTCGGCATTAATCAAACCAACCAGGGTGTATCTACCGGGTTAACCTGGATAAAATCTAAAGGCGCAAAAATCAGTTCCTACTCACCCGTAGATGGCCAGCTGATTGCAACCATCACCGGTGCGGATCGTAGCAGTTACGACACTGTGGTAGAAAAAGCTGCTACAGCCTTCCAGGAATGGCGCCAATGGCCGGCACCCAAAAGAGGCGAGATCGTTAGACAGATTGGCAACGAATTAAGAATAAACAAAGAGGCCCTTGGCAAACTGGTGAGTTACGAAATGGGCAAGAGCTTGCAGGAAGGCATGGGCGAAGTGCAGGAAATGATTGACATCTGCGATTTTGCAGTGGGCCTTAGCCGCCAGTTGCACGGGTTAACCATGCACAGCGAAAGACCCGGCCATCGCATGTATGAGCAATACCATCCGCTTGGCATCGTAGGTATTATTTCTGCTTTTAATTTTCCGGTAGCTGTGTGGAGCTGGAACTGTATGCTGGCCATGGTTTGCGGCGATGTGTGCATTTGGAAACCCAGTGAAAAAACGCCGCTGTGTGGCATTGCCTGCCAAAAGATTATTCAAAAAGTACTCAAAGAAAATCGTGTGCCCGAAGGCGTAAGTTGCCTGCTCACAGGCGGCCGGGAAGCTGGCGAATGGATGAGCAACGATAGCAGGATTGCATTGCTATCCGCTACCGGTAGTACCCGCATGGGTAAAGCAGTGGGCGCAGCAGTGGGCCAACGCCTCGGAAGAAGCCTGCTGGAACTGGGTGGCAACAATGCGATCATCATCAGCAAGGAAGCCGATCTCAACATCGCACTGGTAGCCGCTGTATTTGGCGCCGTGGGCACGGCCGGTCAGCGATGCACTACCACCCGCCGCCTCATCATTCACCAGAAGATTTACAACAAAGTGAAAGACCTTTTGGTGAGTGCATACAGCCAGTTAAAAATCGGTAATCCTTTGCTGGAGAAAAATCATGTAGGCCCACTCATAGATACCGATGCCGTGAACATGTACCTGGAGGCCATCAAAAAATGCAAGGCAGAAGGCGGTAATTTTATTGTAGAAGGAGGCGTAGTTAAAGGAAAAGGATTTGAAAGCGGCTGCTACGTAAAGCCATGTATAGCCGAAGCAAAAAACAGTTTTGAAATTGTGCAGCATGAAACCTTTGCACCCATTCTATACATCATGAAGTATAAAACTGTAGAAGAAGCCCTTGCCTTGCAAAATGGCGTACCACAAGGACTCTCCTCTGCTATCATCACCAACAACCTTAGAGAAGCCGAAGGCTTTCTTTCGGTTGCCGGCAGCGATTGCGGCATAGCCAACGTAAACATTGGTACTTCGGGCGCAGAAATTGGTGGTGCATTTGGTGGCGAAAAAGAAACCGGCGGCGGCAGGGAAAGTGGCAGCGATGCCTGGAAAGTGTACATGCGCAGGCAAACCAATACCATCAATTACACAGATAAATTACCGCTTGCCCAAGGCATTAGATTTGATTTGTAAAATTTAGCCAAATAAGTGTACCCAAACGAAGCAACTTGTGAAAACAGGTTATTTTCGTGACCAAATAATAAATTGTAAGCATGATGTATAACTATTGTAAAATTCTTGTGGCCGCTTTGCTATGGAGCGGAGCTTCTTTTGCACAAGGCACTTCAACCAAAGAAAAAACAGCTCCTCCAAAAAACTGGCATTTGCTGGACAAAAGCAATACCGGTTTCCCTGGCATCAGCCTGGAAAAAGCGTATGCATTTGTTCAATCAAAAAATATAAAAAGCCAGAAGATCATTGTAGCGGTAATAGACAGTGGTATTGATACCCTGCATGAAGACCTGAAACCTATTTTATGGAGGAACCCAAAAGAAATACCAGGTAACAAAATAGATGATGATAAGAATGGCTATGTAGATGATATTTATGGCTGGAACTTTATTGGGGGCAAAGATGGCCGCAATGTAAAAACCGATAGCTACGAAGGCGCCCGGGTTTATCATTCCCTCAAAGCTAAGTGGGAAGGCAAAACGGTAGACTCTGCCAGCCTATCGGAAGCAGACAAAAAAGAGTATGCTACTTTTTTAATGGCCAAAGAAAAAACGGTGGGTAATGTAAACGCACAGGAGATGGCCTACATCAGCCAGCTGTATCCTAAACTCATAAAAGGAGATTCTATCCTGAGAAAAGAAATTGGTAAGGAAGAATATAATGGGGAGGACTTAAAAGCATTTTCGCCAATTAGCGCCGATGCTAAAATGATCAAGGCTTTTATCCTGAACATCAGCAAAGCCAACGACAGTTACGAAATAACCAACCAGCAATTGCTGGATGAACTCGGTGGCGAAATGCGCAAAGCAGAAGCAACAACCAAAGCACCTACTGCCTATCGTAAAGATATTGTTGGCGATGATGAGACCGACATCAACGATAGATTTTATGGCAACAATGATGTAATGGCCAATACCCCTTTTCATGGTACGCATTGCAGTGGCATTATTGCAGCAGTACGAAACAACAACAAGGGTATGGACGGCGTAGCCAGCAACGTAAGCATCATGATGGTGCGTGCCGTACCCGATGGAGACGAGCATGACAAAGACATTGCGCTTGCCATTCGCTATGCGGTAGACAATGGTGCCCGCATCATTAGTATGAGTTTTGGTAAAGATTTTTCTCCGGAGAAAAAATGGGTGGATGATGCTTACCGTTATGCAGAAAGCAAAAATGTTTTGCTCGTTCAGGCAGCAGGTAATGCACATAAAAATGTAGATGACGAAGGAAGTTTTCCTAACCCTGTTTATGCCGATGGACGTGGTGTGGCAAGCAATGTGATCAATGTGGGCGCCAGTGGCAATGCCTACAATGGTGGTTACACCGCATCGTTTAGCAACTATGGCAAGAAGAATGTAGACATATTTGCGCCAGGCGTTCAAATCTATTCAACCATCCCCGGCGGCAATACTTATGGTAATGCCAGTGGAACAAGTATGGCCTGCCCGCTGGTAGCTGGTGTAGCTGCATTCATTTTGCAAAACTACCCTAACCTTACGCCACAGCAGTTGAAACAAGCCATTGAAAAAACTACAACTGCCCCAGGTGAAAAAGTAAATATTCCCGGAACGGATGATAAAGTGGAGTTAAGCGAAATATCAAAAACCGGCGGCATCATCAATGCATACGAGGCGGTGAAGTACGCCAGCACCCTTGCTCCTGTTGCCGTAAAAAAACAGAAGCTTCCAAAAACAACTATCAAAAAAAATAAAGTAGGATAAGATATTCTATTGCGAATTTTCTAACGGCCGTTCTGTAAAAGGAACGGCTTTTTTTGGGTGGTTTTAACCCTCATTAGAATCCTGGAAACTGAAATATTTTACCGCTTTGCAAAGCCAGCTTTCAATGCAAGTTTCTCCAATTGTTGAAGACCCGGTAGAGACGCAGAGAAGATGCTTCGTGCCTCAGCATGACAGTTTAGTGCCTCATCAGTATGACAGTGCCATAAAAAGATTCTACAATTCCATGCTTGCTACTTTCACCGTCTTCTCCTTTTCGTCCGTCCAGGCAAAAATTAATTTATTTCCCGACAGGGTCATTTGAGGAAAACCGCTTGACCGGGATTCGGAAGAAGAAGCAATTTGAATAGCCGTTTGTTTTGTTCCGTCAGTAGCTACTTTTATTGCTTTGAGCACAGTGCCTTCCATCCAACTGACAATCGCTGTTTGTTCGTCTAGCATCACTACATCAACACGACCAATGGGATTGCCCTCATCTATACGGATGGGCTTTTTAAAGGTTGCTCCGCCATCTTCAGAAAAAATAAGATTGACCTGCCCCTTTTTATCGGGCATAGAAAACCAGGCGATGGCAAGGTTGTTACCTATCGCATCTACACGGGGACCATTAACGGGACAGCCTGCGATTTTCCATTTGTCTGGAAAAATTATTTGCGGTGCTGTCCATGCAGCCCGCCCAGATGAATCGGTCGGACGGGCATTCACAAACCGCACAATTGACATATCTCTTATTTCGTCATCAGAACGATCTCTGTACACCACTACAGGGCCGTTGGTTGTGAGTGTTGCACTCGTTTGACAACAATCACACACACGCCCGTCCAGTTCCCATTCTTCTTTTTTATTTCCCTGCATGTCTATAATGGCAGCACGTAAACTCATTTGTCCATGATGCCCTTCATGCCCGCTCTTACCTTCTTCCATACCGGTATTTCTTCCATCCAGCCAGGAAACAAAAAAGTCATTGTGGTAAGGAACCATAGAAACAAATCCATGCTCAGCCTGTTTGCCATCATCATGCAGCGTCTTTGCTGCAGACCATGATACTCCGCTATTGGCCGAGTTCAAAACCTTTACATCATATGCATATTTACCATCGCCACTTTTGGCTAAATAATGTGCCATAAGATTGTCGGCTCCGTCTGCTGCCAGCATCGGGTAGTCGGCCCAGTTTACAAACCAATTATTTCCTGAAGCTATGATGATGGGTTGAGACCAGGTATCATTTTCAAGGGTGGAAAATTTAAAGTAATGAACGCTTCCTTTTTTTTCTATCCAGGATAAATAAACCAATCCTTTAGTATCGGTAAACAAGTAAGGTTCTGCACAGGAATCTTCTGCAGGAGAAGAAAGTTGGGTAATTCCAGCCAGGACGGTCCTGCTTTTTTCTTTTGCCTGATTGTTACAAGCGCTTACTATTACCACATAGAATAACAGAATGGATAATTGCTTGATCATTGTTTGGAAACTATTTTAAGAATCATTTGAATACTGGCGCTGTCTGCCCAATTGCGGGAACCTGTTTCTGAAAAAACAAGGCTGCCATTTGGGGCATAGATAAAAGTAGTGGGAATAGCCTGGATGTTCATGGAGGCTATACGCTCCATCCGGGCATAATTAAAAGTATAGTCGTTTGCATTTTTAAAATCTTCTATTTGATTTACGTCGTCATCAGATACCAACAGAAAAATAATATTTTCATCCGCACACCGGGTTTGCAATCTTTGTATAGATGGCATTTCTGCAATACACGGGTTGCACCAGGTAGCCCAAAAATTTACAAAAACTGTTTTACCCTTGTGTTGCTTCATATCAATAGCCTTGTTCTCAAGGTCTGTCAATTTAAGTTTATCGATATCAGCTTCCGTTCTAAATGATGCATTTGTTGGTTCCGATTTTTCTTCGACGGCGTCCGTGCAACCAGCTATTGCTACCAAAAGCAATAGAGCCAGTTTGTGAATTTTCTTCATTGATTGGTTTTTAATCAAAGTCTTTTTTATTTTGCTCGGCCAAATATTTATCCAATGCTTTTTTACCAAACTGTTTAAATACGACTGGTGTTACAATCATATCCAGCAAAGTAGAACTTACCAGTCCTCCTAAAATAACCGTGGCCACCGGGTATAAAATTTCTTTACCAGATGCGGTGGCATCCATGGTTAAGGGCACCAACGCCAGCGCTGCTACCAATGCGGTCATGAGTACGGGTACCAATCTTTCCAGTGAACCACGGATGATCATCTTGTCGCCAAATACTTCTCCTTCGTGCTGCACAAGATGTATATAGTGACTGATCATCATGATACCATTCCTGGATGCAATACCCGTGAGCGTAATAAAACCAACCATGGTGGCAATAGAGAATACGCCACCCGTGAGCAATACTGCTACCACACTCCCAATTAAAGCCAGTGGAATATTGAGCATGATTTGCAATACAATCCGGCTACTTTTAAAATGACTATACAGCACCAGGAAAATACCGCCAAAAGAAAATATACTCAGTATAGTAATCAACCTGGAAGCCGATTGCTGGCTTTCAAATTGTCCGCCCCATTGCAGATAATAACCTTCTTCCAATTTCAATTCGGCATTTACTTTCGCTTGCATTTCTTTTACCGTGCTGCCTAAATCTCTTCCCTGCACATTGGCAGATACCACAATTCGTCGCTGTGTATTTTCATGATTTACGCTGCTGATGCTGTTTTCCAATTCTACTTTGGCAATTTGTTCCAACGGAATCAACGAACCATCTGCTGTGGCTATTTGTGTGTTTTTGATAGCCTCAATATTTTTCCGGGTGCTGTCATCTGTGCGTAATACAATATCAAAAGTCTTTTGCCCATCCAATACCTGGCTCACCACTTTACCATTGTAAAACACTTCAATGTCTTCTGCAACTTTGCCTGCCTGCAAACCGTAACGTTGCAAAGCACTGCGGTCAATCTTCACCATGAGTTGCGGCACCATTACCTGGTTTTCTACCTGCACATCAACTGCGCCCGGTACCGTGCTGATGGTACTTTTCAACTGTTCTGCGGTAGACCGAAGTGTGGTTAAATCGTTTCCAAAAATCTTAATGGCTATTTGTGCCCGCACGCCACTTAACAAATGGTCGAGCCGGTGAGAAATAGGCTGACCGATATTTACGGTTACGCCTTTTAGTACAGATAAGTTATTTCTTATTTCCTCTAATACAATTTTTTTGTTGCGACCTCCGGGTTTTAAGGTTACATCAATTTCCGAATAGCTCGGCGGCTCTGCATGCTCATCCAATTCTGCCCTCCCGGTGCGGCGGGAGGTAAGTGCTACTTCGGGCACCTTCAATATTTGTTGTTCTGCTATGGTTCCTATCTTGTTTGATTCATCGAGGGAAGTACCAGCCGGAGCCAGCACATTTATGGTATAGCTTCCCTCATTAAATGGTGGTAGAAATTCGGTTCCAAAAAAAGGAATAATTGCGGCTGCTACAATAATGAGTACGATAGCAACTCCAATAATTGCTTTGGGTCGTTGCAAACCCCAATGCAATAACTTGGTATCTTTCTTCTTAAGCCATTTTACTAAAGGACTATCATCCTCATGTGCAGCATCCACCTCAGCCCCTGCCCTATTCTTTATCACCTCACCCCCCGCCCTCTCCAAGGGAGAGGGAGCCGAGGCACCCTGCGAATTGCCTACTCCCCTTTGCTCATTGCCCATTGCCTCTTGCCTATTGTCTATTACCACTTCCCTATTGCCTAATGCCAATTGCATATTGTCTATTTCCCTTTCCTCATTTCCCATTGCCTCTTGCCTATTGCCCATTGCCAATTGCTCATTGCCCATTGCCCCTTGCCTATTGCCCATTTCCTTCTTCTTCCAGAACGCCAAATTAATATGCGCCAAATGATTTTTCTTACTCAGCAAATAACTACACAATACCGGTGTAAGTGTTAAGGAAACTATCAGCGATGCCACAATGGAAGTAATATATGCGATGCCAAGCGGTGCAAATATTTTCCCCTCTATCCCTTGTAAATAAAACAACGGAATAAAAACAAGCACCACGATAATGGTAGCATACACAATTGAATTTCTTACCTCACTGCTGGCTTCGTAAATAACTTTTAGCAAAGGTCTTGGCTCATCGCTTGCCCAGTTTTCTTTCATGCGCCGGTACACATTTTCTACATCCACGATAGCATCATCTACCAACTCCCCAATGGCAATGGCAAGGCCACCCAATGTGAGGGTGTTGATGGATATATCAAACATTTTAAAAACAATCGCACTGATGATGAGTGAGAGTGGAATGGCAGTAAGAGTGATAATCGTTGTTCTGAAATTGAGTAAGAACAAAAACAGGATGATGATGATTAAAATAAATCCATCACGCAAAGCGTGTTCTACATTGGTGAGCGAAGTAGCGATAAAACTTTTTTGCTGAAATACATCGGTGTTGATATGAATGTCTTTTGGAAGTGATGCTTTGATATCTTCCACAGCTGCTAAGATATCATCGGTAAGGGCAATGGTGCTGGCACCGGGTTGCTTTTCTATACTCAGTATCACGGCAGGCTTTCCGTTAAAAGAGCCATCGCCTCTTTTGATGGGGCCACCAAATTTCACTTCGGCCACCTGCTGCAATAAAACCGGCGAACCGTTGCGGTTGGCCACCACGGTGCTTTTTAAATCTTCGAGTGTATTAGCACGGCCAATATTTCTTATCAATACTTCCGATCCTTTATTGTCTATAAAACCACCGGTCGTATTGAGGTTGGTGAGTTGCAAAGCATTGTCTACATCGTTGATAGATAAGTTGTATTGTCGCAGCCTGTCGGATGAAATCAATACCTGGTACTGCAACCGTTCTCCGCCAATGGGTATTACCTGGCTCACGCCTTTTACACTCAGCAATCTTCTGCGAATCGTAAAGTCTGCCAGGGTTCTTAAATCTGCCGGCGAAGTGGTATCACTGGTGATGGCAATCATCATTATCTGCCCCATGATAGAACTGATGGGCCCCATCTGTGGCGTGATTCCATTGGGCAATTGCACACTCTGAATTTTTTCTGCGGTCAGTTGTCTTGCCCTGTACACATCGGTATTCCAATCAAACTCAACAAACACCATTCCCAGTCCGGGTGATGCTACAGAACGAACCACCTCCACACCCGGTGCACCATTCAACTGCGTTTCTACCGGCAGGTTCACCTGCGTTTCAATTTCTTCAGGCGCCATACCGTTGGCTTCCAAAAAGATGGTTACCCGTGGCCTGTTCAAATCCGGCAATACATCTACCGGCAATTTCACCAAAGTGAACACACCGTATACCATGATCAATGCGGCCAATGAAACCACCAGTAAGCGGTTCTTCAGCGAAAAAAGAATGAGCTTGTTAAGCATTGTGTTAGTTTATATTTATTAAGCTGCTTTTAATAATTGGCAATAAGCAATTGGCAACAAGAAGACTATTATGAACTGAAAACAATTGGCAATGAGCAATAAGCAACAAGAAGACTGGATAAGCAATTGGCAATGAGCAATAGGCAAAGCTGTACAAATTAGAAAGTCCATTTATTACCTCAAGCCCTTTGCTTAAAAAATTACTCAATGCTTCTTACATAACCTAAAGTTGATTGTTGCAAATTTTATGTTGCAAGTTGCTAATTACTTAAAGCATTTTACCTTTTGCTGCCCCTTGCCTATTGCCTATTGCTCATTGCATATTGCCTATTGCCTATTGCCAATTGCCTATTGCATATTGCCAATTGCCTATTGTCCATTGCCTATTGTCCATTGCCCATTGCCTCTAATACTTCTCCGGATGCTGCATCATATGATGTAACAACCTGCCGATTTCGTCATTTCTTAGGGCTAACCTTTGTTTATCATTTTCTTCAAGGTACTTACAGACAAAGGCAAAATCGATCCAGACATTTGTTTCAGAATTCTCGGCATCACAATCGGTAAGTTTGGATAAAAAATGTGCAGGATAAATTTTCTTACGATAAGCTTCTGCGAGGTTAACACATACGCTTCTCGACGATCTTCGCACTTGATCTGTCAACGAATATTTCTCTTCCTTAGGAAACCCTTTAGACAATTCAAAAATATCCATTGCCTGCTCAAAAGCTTTTTGATAAACCTTTGTCTGTTTTACATTTATTGCGGCCATCTTCTATTTTTAAAAGTGAACCCGACTTTAATACTTTGCCTATTGCCCTTTGCCTATTGCCCTTTGCCTATTGCCCATTGCCAATTGCCTATTGCCCTTTGCCTATTGCCGATTGCCCATTGCCCATTGCCCATTCCCAATTGCCCATTGCCCATTGCCCATTGCCTATTGCCCATTGCTAATTGCCCA
>JBKJKD010000149.1:0-3631 GCA_046597635.1 Ferruginibacter sp.
ATCGCCATCACTTCCATAACCTGGTCTGTTGGCTTTTGCCGTAAGGGTGCGTGGCGCCACATCCAGGTATTGGTAACCCTTCTGCTCTTCCATTACTTTATTGTACATATAGGCAGCGGCCCCGCCAGGCACATCTTCATCTATAAATAAAATACGGCTCGTCTTTTTTAAAGAATCTACAAGGCTATGATTGATGTCAAATGGCAACAAGGTTTGAACGTCTATTACTTCTGCATCAATGCCCATTTTATGCAGGCTTTTTGAAGCTTCCATCACAATACGCAGTGTAGAGCCATAACTTACAAGTGTTATATCTGAACCTTGCTTTATAACTTCAGGTATGCCCAATGGCACTGTATATTCCAATAAATTTGCAGGCAGTTTTTCTTTTAAGCGGTAACCATTCAGGCATTCTATCATGAGAGCTGGGTCATTTGCCTGCAGCAAAGTGTTGTACATGCCCACAGCTTGCACCATGTTCCTTGGCACACAAACGTACATGCCACGCAGCGCATTAATGATCATGCCCATGGGAGAACCACTGTGCCAGATACCTTCCAGACGGTGCCCTCTTGTACGCACTATCAGCGGAACGCTTTGCTGCCCGGCGGTACGAAAATGAGTGGTAGCCACATCATCGCTCAAGGGTTGCAAACCATATAACAAATAATCGAGGTACTGAATTTCTGCGATGGGTCTTAAACCACGCAAGGCCATGCCTATTCCCTGGCCCATGATGGTGAGTTCCCGAATGCCGGTGTCGAAAATGCGATGCTTGCCATGTTTTTCCTGCAAACCACTAAACCCTTGGTTCACATCACCAATATAACCCAGATCTTCACCAAAAGCGGCCACTTTTGGGTTGGCTGCAAATAGCTGGTCAAAATATTTGTTCAACACTTCAAAACCATTCACCTGTATAGCATCTTCCTTGTATTGAATCGGAACCACGGGTATGTTTAGAGCAGATTTAGGGCCTTCATTGTAGAGGTGATTGCTGTATAATGTTTCATTTTGGGCGAGCAACAGCTCGTAATAATTTTCCAGCTTTTTAGGTGCCTCCTGCTGTGCAGGAAGCACCTGTATACAGGCAAACACTGTTTTCAAAACATCTCTTCGCATGGGCTCTCTCAGGGCGAGGAGGTCTTTTGAATATTGTTGAATCGTTGCATTGCCGCCAGCCGTTTCATCCAGCAACGCTACAGCATCGGCTACCATTTGTTTAATGGGTGCAGCATATTTATCCCAGGCGCTTTGTCTGCTTTCTTTCACAAAAACAGCGGCCTTCTTTTCAATTTCTTCCAGTTCCTCTTCTTCTGCCAAGGCATTTTCGATGATCCAGTTTTTCATCTGCTTGATGCAGTCCCATTCCTTTTCCCATGCAAGGCGTTCTGCATCTTTGTAACGCTCGTGGCTACCCGAAGTAGAGTGCCCTTGCGGTTGTGTGATTTCTTCTACATGAAACAATGCAGGTGTATGCGTATCTCGTATTTGTTGAATGGCCGTTTCCAGGACTTCGCACATGCCGGCATAATCCCAGCCTTTTAGTTTGTAAATATTAATGCCGTTGGTTCCTTCTTTTTGTTGCATACCTGCCATGGCCTCCGAGATAGAACCTTTGGTGGTTTGGTATTCTTTCGGCACAGAAATGCCATAGCCATCATCCCACACAAAAGCTGCGAGGGGAACCTGTAATACCCCGGCTGCATTAATGGTTTCCCAAAAATGTCCTTCGCTGGTAGAGGCATCGCCGATAGTGCTAAAACAAATTTCATTTCCGTTAGAGCTCAATTCCGGGTAGGCATTCAACTCAGGTACATTTCTAAAAAGTTTGGAGGCAAATGCCAATCCCAGTGCCCTTGGCATTTGTCCTGCAGTGGGTGCAATATCGCTGGAGATATTTTTTAAATGGGCCAATGGCAGCCAGTCACCATTTTCGTCTACCATTTTGGTAGCAAAGTGGGCATTCATTTGCCGGCCGGCACTAAAAGGTTCGTTGTTCACATCCGGGTCGGCATAGAGCTGGGCAAACAATTGTTCTACTGTGGCGAGGCCGGCAGCAAACATAAAAGTTTGATCCCGGTAGTAGCCGGAGCGAAAATCGCCGGGCTTAAAAAACTTTGCCATGGCAAGTTGCGCCACTTCTTTACCATCTCCAAAAATGCCAAATTTAGCCTTCCCCGTAAGCACTTCTTTGCGGCCAAGCAGGCTGGTTTGCCTGCTTTCGCAAGCTATGCGGTAATCCCTTAAAATTTCGTTTCTGAAAGTATCGAAACTCAACTTTTCCTGAAGAGCATCATCTGTTTGAGTAAGCGTATCCATATAGCGTGTTGAGCGACAAAAGTATTGAATTTGCGGCTGATGTTAAAAAACTACTAACTCCGCTACAATTTACAGAGTGATTGAACGTTTTATTATCTTTGGTGACAATTTTAAAATTAAAAACATGAAAAAGATATTTTTACTATCGGCATTAACATGCTCTTCTTTAATGATGTATGCGCAGCATGATGGCCACGATCACCCGGCTGCTACCCCTGCAGCTGCAACTGCTGCCAAGCCTGCACCAGAAACGTTGTTGCTTAAAGAAGCAGAGCACGATTTTGGGAAAATCCCGCAGGGAAAACCTGTTACTTACGTTTTTGAAGTAAGCAATACCGGCACAACTCCTTTGAAAATTGACAATGTGCAGGCAAGCTGCGGTTGCACCACTCCAGAGTGGGATAGAGAAAAAGCGATTGAGCCAGGTACGTCTGCTAAAATTACAGTTGGTTACAATGCTGCGGCAGAGGGTCCGTTTACAAAGCCTGTTACCATTACTTATAATGGCACTCAAACAAAGCAATTAATTATTAAAGGCGAAGTTTGGAAAACACCAGCCGCCAGTGCACCAGGCAATGCAGGTGTAAATGATTTAAAAAACTAAATTAAAAATAATCACATGAAGAAAATCCTTTTTACGCTGGCCGCATTTGCCGTTACAACCTTTGCGTCAGCACAAACAAAAGTGGCCGATGTGGCTTCTTTTAAAGCCGAAACCATTGATCTTGGAAAAATTAAAGTGGGTAATCCAACAACAGCAACTTTCCAGGTTACAAACATTAGCAAAGAACCTCTTATTATTGAAACAGCAAACCCAACCTGTGGTTGCACAATAGGTGACTATACGAAGTCTCCGATAGCCCCGGGAAAATCGGGTACTATCACGGCTACTTACAATGCGGCCAGCGTTTCTCCCTTTACCAAAACTATGACCGTTAAGTTTGTAGGCGTAGAAGAGGTAAAAAGCATCACCATAAAAGGGGAAGTTTTAAGCGAGGAAGATTATGCAAAAGTGAAACCTGCAGTATTAAACACAGGCTCAGTAAAAGGTTCAAAGCCTGCTGCTAACTTGCAAAAGAAAAAGAGCTAGTAAGACTTATTAATTTATACCATAAAAAAAACCGGCTAAAACGCTGGTTTTTTTATGCCTGCAAGAAGGTAACGGAAATTAAAAAAGAAAAGATGTTTATTAAAGCTATTGAACGGGTTGCACAATTTACCCGGCCCGTGCACAGCATCATAAGGACCTATGCCGGTAAAAGTGTGATCCCCGCTGCGGGTACACTGTTTTTCGTGAACGATGAGGGCT